>JBKHJR010000095.1:0-3373 GCA_046537975.1 Desulfurivibrionaceae bacterium | reverse complement strand
GGAAAAGACCTGTTTAATGGCAACTCTCTGGAAGATTCGTTAAAAAGGAGATGGCAGTTTATGAAACCTATAGATATTGGTTCCAGACGTGAATTGTTTGTTGACTATTTGCTGATTGACAAAATGAAGGAAGCATCGCTTTCCCTGCATAAGCCACAGCCCCGCGAGGTAGTGCTGAAGCACGATAAATCGTGGGAAGGGCCTCTTTCCCTTTACCATACTCTAATTAAAGATGGCGGCCGTTACCTGCTTTTTTACAGAGGCTGGCCTGAGAGTGAAAGTGGGGCTGTCTATTGTGTTGCGGAAAGCACCGATGGGGTGAACTTCGAGCGTCCGAATCTTGGAATGAATGAATATAAGGGAAGTAAGAATAATAACATTTTGGTCGCGTTCGCTGTAGGAGACCTGGGTTTATAAGGGTTTCACCTTACTCCGATAATTTAAATTCAGAGCACCTGATCCGTTGGAAAATGCGATGATACCTATTTCGGCGGATCAGTCGATCCGGCGAAGGAAAATCGAAGTCTGAATTTTGTCCCAGGATACCTCATTTCTGTCTTATTTAAGTCTTCAAAAAAGCGTTTTATCGCTCGGTTCGACCGAGGGTTAGCCAAGTGATGAATCTGCACATGCAAAACTTTTTCATCCAAATCAGGTAACAGGTCTGCTTGCGATCTGTAAAGGTCTTTCAGCAGGCGTCGGGCGTCGCTCTCCTTGCCTAAATATTGCTTCAGACCCTCCGCCATGCCCGTCTCCGACCGGTAAGCAATCATCTTGATTGTATCCATCAAAAGCTTGCGCGTGGGAGCCAATTGCTGGAACCTGTCTTCCTCGCTGAGCTCTCCTATCGTGATATGCTTGCTTTCCTCTTTGCGCTTTGCTTTGAGCTTCTCAAGCTCATTCCCCAAATGATCAATATCTTCTTTCAAATCGGCTTTTCTCTGCTTCCAATCCTCATAGTCTCTCTGTTTTAGCTTCTCATCTACATGCAAACACCCAAATTTATGTTTGGCTTTATCGAGTCTACCACGCATAGAACGACACTGAGAATTCAGCTCCCTCCACCTGGGGTTGATCACCCGTTGGGTATCATGTAGTTCATCCGTTCCATACTCACTAAGTGCGTCTATAGCAAACTCTTGCATCATATACCGGAAGAAGTTTTCCTGAGACCATCTTGAAAAAAGCCACTTGCAATCTTCCGGTTTCAAGTTGGCCTGACCCGGACTAATGACACTGGTCTGGTGGCCGCTCTTGGTCATCTTCCGTACCTCGTCGACCCAAAGGCTATCCGCCCCGCTTCCAATTCGGCTTCCCCTTTCGGCAAGCTCCATACTCACTGTCTGCCCGCCGGGCATTCGGACTTCTGTCTCCCCGAATTCCTCTTCCGGCCATTTCCCCTTTGGATACTTATGATAAGTAATGCAGCATATCCGGTGGGTCTGCCACATTTCTTTAAAAAACCCAGGACTGTACCCTTCCCGGTCAAACACTATGAGAAAACGCGACAGATGCGGATCCTCCTCCAACTGAGTTTCGGAAGGCTGTCCCGGCACATCCTCCAGCAGCCGGGGAACTATTTGATTCCGTAACGTCCTTAAAAGCCCATCATCCACGGGCTTGGAGACGACAAAAAACGGGCGTCCGCTCGCGTCATTCACCCAGTAATCAGTGGTGCCCCTCAGACACAATTTCTGCCGAGCCACATACCGCCGGGGCAGCTTTGTCTGCCCGCCATGATAGGGGCGCACATGTCCATCCACATACAATACCCCGGTCAGGTCGGGCTTCTGCTCCATCCACTGCCTGCTCAGTAGAGCGTGCCATTCTTTAACCTCACCGTTTTCACAGATGCGGGCGATCTTCTTTCGCAGGCATCTGACCTCCGGGACACGATCCAACCCCATCAGTTTCCCCAGCTCACCAGGCGGCTCAAAACGTAGCTGCTCTATGCACTTAATACGGCAAAGAGCCATGTAGGAAAGTAGAAGAAAAATATGAAGCCTCTGGTAATATCCGTCCAGCTTCTCAAAACACGACTCCAGATGCCCCAAAAGGCCGTTGGCCACAAGAGCGGGCAGAGCACAAAGAACTCCTCCAAAATCCACCCCACGGCAGTTCTCAAAACAGGTCGATGCGCCTCCCAAAGCTCCCACAGCAGCAAGAGCCCTCTCCACCGGTCGCGTGCAGGCAGTCCCCATCTTCGCCTCCGCATCCTCAATATCCCTCTCAGTTTTTTCCGTTCGACTGAGCTCACGGTCGAAGTCCGTCCCGTATTCTGAATCCTGCGGATCGCCGGTTATTTCGCGGACACGTCCGTCGCCGATAGCCTTGCTGAGCGTATTGTATTTAACATCCAGGTGCTCGGCTACATCCGTCCTGCTCCAGCCCGCTGCAAAAAGCCGCTCTGCATCCTCTATCACCTCAGGGGTAATGACAGTCGGCCCGCGTCCTTTTCGTGGCGCATAAAAAGCCTTAATACCGCCTTCACGATACTTCTGGACCGCTCGTTTGACACTGATCTTGGGGATGCCAAATGTCTTCGCGATATCCACTTGTTTGCACTGCCCTTGACAATACAGTTGGCTGGTGAACATACGGAATGAGGGCAGGTCATCGACAGTATGTTGGAAAACAGGGTAATTACCCACAAAATAAAACCATTTGTCGTCTTTGCTGACAACGGAGATAATTTCATTGATCTGTGTTGCACCGGGAGATACATATGGTAAAATAACTTGCATAATTATGTGTGGCCTTTCCTTTCAGTCTTTGCCTTATGTCTGTCGATAAACAGACGAAAGGCTGGAGGAAAGGTATCATTTTACTTTCCAACCCCCCAAAAACAAGTTTGATGGCTTTTACCGTACCTAAAGCATTACCTGCAAAAGACTTATATAACTCAGAACTCCTGATCTCCTAATCAAGAGATCAGGAGTTCTGAATTTGCGGCTCGACAAATATCTTAAGCATGACACGCGCAGCTACGGCAGGGTTGAAGACATTTCTGCCTATGCCGCCAGGAATCTGCTTGACAACTACAATGGCAAAGGCATTTCCCAGTATAATTGCCCACAGTGGTGCCGTTACCGGAAGCGAGAGCGCGACCAGGAATCCGGTCACCGCTGCGCTATAGTCCCCGACGGTGACTTCCTTGCCTGTCAGCTTCTGCCATCCGGCCTCTATCAAAACCGCACTGGCTATGCCCAGCGTGCACATGAGCAGCACCCGGGTTCCGAAAAGATAGAATGCCGCTGCGGTCGGAAAAAGCAGGGCGATGATTACATCGCGCATGATACCCGCATCCGTCTGCTTGCTGCGCAGATGCGGTGCCGGCTCCATGGAAAGATTATAGTTCACACACTCTCTCCCG
>JBKHJR010000012.1:0-46407 GCA_046537975.1 Desulfurivibrionaceae bacterium | reverse complement strand
CCACAAGGAGGTCTCTTTTATCTCACTGACATTTTACTTATGCATTCAAACAGAAATTCAGGTCTTTTAATAGATGGAGCCAGTTTCTCGCTATGATGATTGCCCAGTTGTCATCCAGAAACAGCCTTCGAGATTTGACTGAAAATCTCAAAGCTCAGGGCAGCAAGCTCTATCATCTCGGCATGAAAAAGACCACAAGAGCAACATTGGCCCGTGTGAATAATGAGCAGCCTGCAGAGCTATATAAGGCCATGTTCTATAAGCTCCTTGAACGGTGCCACCAGTACGCCCCAAAGCATAAGTTCAAATTCAAGGGGAAAATATATCTCCTTGATACCACTACCATAGATCTCTGTTTATCGGTTTTTCCATGGGCTAAGTTTCGCAAAACCAAAGGAGCTATAAAGCTCCATATGGGAGTTGATGCAGGCGGTTACCTGCCATCCTTTATGTCAATGACTCACGGTAAAGTCCATGAAAGCCAATGGGCCAAGACTCTCCATTTACCCAAAGGTTCCTGTGTCGTCTTTGATCGAGGCTTTAATGATTACAAGTGGTACGAATCCCTGATGAATAACGGAATCTTCTTTGTTACCAGGCTGAAAAGCAATGCCCTGATAAAGTATTTCAAAAAACGCCCCGGTAGGAAATCGCCTGGAATTACTCAGGACTGTCTCATTGAGCTAAAGGACATTTCCCAAAAACTCAGGCTGATCGCTTATACTGATCCGAAAACAGGCATAGAATACAGGTTCATAACAAATGCTGTCGATCTTAAGGCTATTACCATTGCCCAGCTTTATAAAGAAAGATGGCAGATAGAACTGTTTTTCAAATGGATCAAGCAGAACTTAAAAATCAAAACGTTTCTGGGTACATCCAGAAATTCAGTCCTTACCCAGATCTGGATTGCCCTCTGTGTTTATCTGATTCTGGCTTACCTAAAATTTACCGCCAGATTGAAATTATCCATGCAGCAAATGCTCAGGATCTTACAACTGAATCTATTTGAACGCCGAGACTTACTAACCCTTTTTAAACCCCCAAACCCTCAACCGCCTCCGCATGCTGGTATGAGGCAGTTTTTGCTTTGGGAAAATTTATGAACAGCAGTGATGTTTGATATTTTTTCAATTTCATAAATGAAACTTTTCAGCAATATCTTGACTCTTAAGCCAAAGGAGAATTATAAGGATATAAAAGGAATAACTTAAAATCTGATACCAAATCCTGAGAAAAGCTGATATATTCCGAAAACAACTCTGTCTTTAATCTGTCCATATTGACAGGAATTAATCAGCTTTTCAGATAAATACCTGGGGCGGTAATTGGAAGTTATAATTCAAGGCCAAGATATTTCAGGCTACAAGATCAGAAAATCAACCAAATGATAATATCAGAACAGACATGAACCCCAATAATATAAACCGGAAACCCAAACCCGAGGTTAATTATCCCTGCCAGTGGCAGTATAAACTAATAGGCCCCGAAAGTGGTCCCCTCAGACAGGCGGTAAGTGAGATCATAAAAGAATCCCCCCACTCCCTCACCCCTTCACGGACCAGCAGAACCGGCAAATACGTCTCCTATAACCTGGAAGTCTTTGTCGCCAGCGAGGAGATCAGGGACTACTACTTTAATGAACTGCGTTCCCACTATGCCGTTAAGATTATTATATAGACCATGACCCCCCTGGAAGTTGTTAACCTGACCCCCAAAACCAACTGCGGTGAATGCGGCTATTCCGCCTGCCTGGCCTTTGCAGCTAACGTGGCCAAAAACGGGGAAGACCCGGCTAAATGTCCCTATCTTGATACTTCAGGTCTCAACCAGGAAAATACCGGGCAAGCCGAGCTTGACCACTCAGGCGATAAACGGGACCAGGAATTTATCAACCTCCTTAAAGAAAAGATCAACCGTCTTGATTTATCCGCCGCGGCAAAAAACCTGGGGGCCACCTTCTCCCGTAACCAAGAAAACACTCTGAATTTCCGCTATCTGGGTCAGGACATTCTGCTTAACAGGGACCATATCCTTATTGACAACAAGGAACCGCTTGACCCCAGGGATCAGATTCTGCTTTACAACTATGTCTATTCCGGAGGAGGGAAGCCACCCGAAGGAACCTGGATAGGGCTGGAAAATCTGCCTAACTCAATATCCAAGGTAAGAACCCTGGCTGTTTACTGTGAGGATAAACTGGCCAAGTATTTCAGCGGTCGCCCTTACCGGGAAATTATTCAGCAAACAACCCGGGCAGACGGAGAACTATGTTCAACAGAGTCCGCTGATCTCTGCCTGACAGTCAAGGTCCTGCCCAGAGTGCCCCAGCAGATCCTGTTCTGGGAGGCCGATCCCGAGGAAGGCTTCCCTGTCAGGGTGAAAATTCTCTATGACGCCGGTGTAATGGAATATCTGGATCTGGAATCCCTGGTGTTCTCTTCAGAACGTATGGCTGACAGAATCATCCCTTCTCAACAGGGATCGGAAAATTAAAAACAACTTAGAAAACACCTGCCGCATACAACATGAAGAAATCTCTTATCGGAATCGCCATACTTACAGCCTTTTTCAGCCAGAGCCCTGCACCTCTGGCAGCTGAACCGGGGGACATCGTCCTCCTTTACTCAAATGACCTGCGGGGAGAGATTGAACCTTGTGGCTGAACTTCCACTCAATTGGGCGGGCTGTCCAAAAAGGCAACCAAGATAAAGGAAAGGAAACAGGAACGATCTTCCACCCTGCTGATTGACGCCGGAGCTCTGTTTTTTCCTAAACCGGATATACCGGCCGGCCTCCAATACGAACAGGCCAGAGTGACTGCCCGGGGAATAGCTGAAATTTACCGGAATATAGGTTATGAAGCGATAGGCATTGCCGGACGGGATCTGGCGGCCGGCCTGGATTTCCTGCATGACTTGGCAGAGAGGAGCGACCATCCCTGGCTCAGTGCCAATCTGGTAGGCAAGCAAGATGGCAAACCACTTTTCAGCCCCTATACTATTCTGAAAAAAGAAGAAATAACTGTGGGCCTGATCGGTCTTACCGATCCGGATAAGGCACCTTCCGGGGATAAAAATGCAGATATCCTGACCTGGCAGGAGGTTCTGCCCGGAGTCCTTGCTGATATCCGTGACAAATGCGATCTCATCGTCCTGCTTTCCAATTTAAAAGAGAAAGAAAACCAGAAAATAAGCAGCCAGTATCCCGAAATTAAGATAATTATTCAGTCAGGTCAGGGTAAAGAAAATCTCAAGCCCCACCTTTATAACAACACCCTGATCTGTCAGACCGCTGATCAGGGCAAGTATCTGGGAGAAATGGAGATAACCTGGGATTCTTCAGGAAAATGGAGCAGACCAGAGTCCCCGGATTTATTGCTGAATAAAAAAAGTGAGCTTGACCGCCTAAAATGGCAGCTGAAAAGCATGCGGAAAAAAGGCGATCCGAAAGAGGTATACAGAAACCGCCCTGAGATGTTGAATAGATTCCATGACCTTCAGAAGAGGAGAAAGAGCCTTAATAAAGAAATATCCCGTCTTCAGGAAAGCAAGGAACAGAAAAAGCGGAAAGCGGAATGGGACAATACCTTCTGGGCCCTTTCCGACAAGGTTGCCGAAGACCGGGATACAGCAGAACTTATCAATAAGATCAAAAGTCAGAAAACCGAACTGGCCCGACAGGTGAAAACTACTCATGATCTGCCGGACTACAGCGGCAGTAAAAGCTGCCGTAAATGTCACAGGCAAATTTTCACGGCATGGAGCAAAACCCCTCATGCCAAAGCTTGGTCAACCCTGAAAGAGAAAAAGGAAAACTACAACCCGAAATGCCTGTCCTGCCATGTTACCGGCTTCTCGGAAGAACCGGGAATGCAGGCTCTCTCTCTTCCTGCCTCCCTTCGCAATGTGGGCTGCGAATCCTGCCACGGCCCCGGCAGCAGGCATGCTGAAGATCCCGGAACAGCAAATATCGACAGAAGGCCAACAGCTGGGATCTGCCTGAAATGCCACCAGCCGGAGCACGACGATTCTTTTAACTTTGAAGAAGACAAGTTGTCAGTGCATCAGGAAAAATAAAACAAAATAAAAAGTATTAAAAAAGGCCGGACCCTTTGAGGGCCCGGCCTTTTTTAATACTTTAATCGCTTTTCTGCAGCTAAATTAAGCGCCAAAAGCTTTCTGGAGATTGGGTACGGTCTGCTTCTTCCGGCTCATCATGCCTTCAAGCCACATGCTTTTGCCGTTGAGCTTGGAATCAAAAGCCTTCTCAATCATGGAAGGATCATCAGAAACCACCAGGAGATCGGTACCTTCCTTAACCACGTCGGTCAGCATCAGCAATACAGAGTGTCTGCCATCCGCCTTGACCTTTTCCATCTCTTTGTAGAGATCATCGCGGATATCTGCAACCTGATCCAGAGTAGCCAGCTCCAGCTGCCCCACCCCGACCTTCTTGCCGTTCATGTCAAAATCTTTATAATCCCGGAAAAGCAGTTTATCCATGGGCTCACCCTCTACCGAGGATTTTGCTTTAAGCATAGACATGAACAACTCTTCTGTATCACTGACCCCGGCGATCTTCTTCAGCTCGTCCACTGCCTCTTTATCCTTGTCAGTACAGGTGGGAGATTTGAAGTTAACGGTATCGCTCAGAATAGCGCTGAGCATGCCGCCGGCTACGTCTTTGGGGATTTCAACACCGCTCATTTTATACATCTCGTTCAGGATAGTACAGGTACAGCCCACCGGCTGAACATTCATGTAAAGAGGGCTGGAAGTCGTAATATCACCTAATTTATGATGATCAACAATGGCCACTATCTCCGCTTCCTTGATGTTATCAGGTGCCTGGCCAACATCGCTGAAATCAACAAGCGCCATGGTCTTGCCTGCTGCATCATTAATCTCAGCAGGCATGGAAAGACCGAAGCGCTCCAGGACTGCTGTGGTTTCCGGGCTGAGATTGTCAGCAGAGGTCTGCATACAGGGAATGGCATCTTCACCTTGGGCCTTGAGAAGATGGGCATAGGCGATGGCAGCTGTTACAGAATCGGTATCCGGACTACTGTGACCTACAACATTGATTGACATGGTGTGATCCTCCTTGCAAAGCTTAATTTTTTGATTTATCTCTATACATTTAATAAACCGTCTAAGACCTGTGAAAGCCTAACATTATGATATCAGGCTAACAATAAAGTTTATTAATAAATTTAGTCAGACAGATGAGATTCCACCTTGTGCACTCAACATATAGTGTTAATATACCTGATAGTCAAGTTTAAAAAATTCAACCGGAGTCATGCAGGAATCCGTCTCCATCCCGGGAGCTTAACTCATATGCCTGGGACCATTATTTGCTATAAATACGGCATTGTTAATGACTAAGATAAAAGCAGTAATCTTTGATTTGGACGGCACCCTTCTGAATACGCTTAACGATTTGGCGGATTCAATGAACAGAGTACTGGACAGAATGGGACACCCCGGCCACCCCAGAGAAAACTACAAGTACTTCGTGGGAGATGGAATTGAGAAGCTGGCCTACAGAGTTCTTCCTGAAAAAAGCAGAAACACGGAAGAAGTTGCCAGGTGTGTGGCTGAAATGAGGGAGGAATACGGCAACCACTGGCATGATCAAACCCACATATACGAGGGCATAGAGGCAATGCTCTCGGAACTGACCCGGCGCAGTATAAAGCTGGCGATTCTTTCCAACAAACTTGACCATTTTACTCAGCTCACAGTCTCCCGCTATTTTCCGGATTGGAACTTTTATCCGGTCATCGGAGTAAAACCCGACATCCCCAAGAAACCTGATCCCACCGGTACCTTTCATATAATGAATCAACTGCAACTGAAACCCCGTGATTTTCTCTTTCTTGGTGATACAAGCACTGATATGCTGACCGCCGGAGAGGCGGGGATCTTTGCCGTAGGAGCGCTATGGGGATTCCGCACCCGGGAGGAACTGATCACCAGCGGAGCCCGGGCTATTATAGAAACTCCTGAAGAATTACTTTCCCATGTCTGAGAATAACAAACATAACTTCCAAAAACTGGTAGAGATCATAACCACTCTACGCAGTGAGCAGGGCTGTCCCTGGGACCGTAAACAGACTCCGGTCTCCATGAAGCCTTACCTCCTGGAAGAGACCCATGAACTGACCGAGGCAATTGATGAGTCTGCCCCCCGGGAAATAAAGGAAGAGATCGGCGATCTTTTTTTCCAGCTCACCCTTATTGCCCGAATGTACCAGGAAGAGGGAGAATTTACCATTGAAGACTGCCTGGGGGGCATAATCGAAAAAATGATCAGAAGACATCCCCACGTCTTTCAGGCAAAAAATTACTATTCCACTAAAGAGTTAAAGGCTGACTGGCAGAAGATTAAGGAATCGGAAAAAAAAGATTCAACTTCAAAAACCGGCAACCTGGACTTACCTAAAAGCCTTCCCGCCTTAAACAGGGCGCAGAGAGTAATTCACCGGTCTTCCGCCCGGGAATCTGAAAACCGGGATCTAAATTCGCTTACCTCGTCTCTAAACGACAGAATGAGCAGTCTGACGACCGCTATCTTACAGGAGGAAAAAGACGATATAGCCGATAACTTGGGTTGGCTTCTACTGGAATTAATGCAAGTAGGCCATATTTTTGACATATATTGCGAGGACCTGTTGAAAAACACGACCGATGAATTTATTGACCAAAAGCTGAACTCCTGAACATCAGAGCGGGAAAGCAAAAACTATTTGACAGAATCAATAAAATAATGTTAATAAGACTCTCTTATTATTTATAGTTTTCAGAAGAAGGCTACAGTGTATTCTCTTCTGAAAATACTACATTTATAGTTAATAATCGGCATAAATTTGATGATTTCCTGCCTTGCTCTGGCAATATAGCCAGGGCCTTAAAAAGTCCATAAGGAGGTAAAATGCGCAGATACGAAACAATCTTGATTATCCGGCCGTCAGTAAGTGAGGACGGCATAAAAGAAATAACCGGTAAATACGCCGATGTCATCGGCAAAGATGACGGCATCATCGTTAAGGAAGACCACTGGGGGACAAAAACCCTGGCTTATCCCATCCAGAAAGAGCAGCAGGGCTATTATATCTGCCTTGAATATGCCTCTGTACCTGATGCGGTCTCTGAGATTGAAAGACTGGCCAAACTCGATGACCGGCTGCTGAAATACATGACCGTTAAACTGCAGGATGTATATGTACCTTATGAAGAGCCTCCTGCAGAGGAAAGCCCGGTCGCTGCTGAATCAGCAGAAGAAGAAATGGAAAAAGAAGCAGAGGTTACTTCCCAGGAATAAAGAAGAAAGACCTGCTGCCTCAACTGCCGCAACCCGAATAATCAAGCTTGAAATATAATTATGAAAACCAAAAAGATCTTCCCGAGACGTAAAGTTTGCCGTTTTTGCGCCAATCCGGAAATAGTAATTGACTACAAGGATGCCAAAGTCCTCAAGAACTTTCTTACTGAAAGGGGAAAAATCATTCCCAGAAGGATATATGGAACCTGTGCCAAACACCAGCGGCAATTGACCACAGCTATAAAAAGGGCAAGACATATCGCTCTTATTCCCTATACCGGACTTCATTATTAGGTGATCAGGAATTCCGAATCAGTGCCTGAGGGTGTCCTCCTGCCAGTTGAGACATTCCCAACCGGGCCCCTGTTTTTAAAGCGCCAAAATGCTAAGAGTACACAGGTCATGGCTCCTCAGAGGCGCAAGTAAGTGATATAGCCGGAATCATCCGGTTCTAACTTGTCTATCTGGCAGGATCGGGCGGTTAATTCCCTGAAATCCCTAATTTGTAATTCCTGATTAAAGAAAATATGGGAGGAGAAGATTGGAAAGAAAAGGTGGACCGCACTCCTTATATTATCAGGATAGCGGCAGTTACCATCATCCTGTTTTTTCCTGCCATCACAGGGTATTTGAGCTGGGCGACTCTCTTTATTCCCCTGCTGCTCTTTTTCCTGCTCAGTAATTTTGAAGAAGAAAGAGTTTACGCTCATCTAATTCCTGCTCTGGCAGCCGGAGGGATAGTATCCCTGTTTCTGCACTCACTGCCGGCATATTTTATGGCTGCCTCCCTTCTGCCAGCTGGCCATGCCTTAAGTTATGCAGCCAGGCGGGAATACCCGGTATGGCGGAGCGGCCTTACGGCCTGTCTGGCTCTCGCTCTGATCTGGTTTTTGGGAGGGGTTTTTCTCAATCTGACCCTGGATAAGAATCTTTACAGGGAAATAATAGCCAGGCTGGATTCAATTCTGGTGACTACCTTTAAGATGTACCGGGATTCAGGTGAGTTGACTCCTGAGATGGCCTCGCAGCTTAATGAGGCCATAAAACAGCTGCGGGTAATAATCGCCAGGATTTTTCCCGCGATTGCTTTAAATACTATTATAATAACGGTCTGGCTTAACCAGCTTTTAGGAAACTGGCTCCTGAAAAAGACAGACAGTACCCCGCCTCCTTGGCCGGAATTCAACAAATGGCGGGTGCCGGATAAACTGGTCTGGCTCCTTATCGGCGCCGGATTCGCCCTGCTGCTGCCGCAACCAGTAATCCAGGGGATAGGCCTTAACCTGTTTCTGATTCTGGGATTAGTTTACAGCCTGCAGGGTCTGGCTGTACTTTCCTTTTTATTGACTAAATGGGAAGTTCCGATTTTATTTCAAGTAATTATATTTAGTCTTATACTGCTCCAGACCTACAGTATAATAATTCTTGCATTTCTGGGGCTTGCCGATATTTGGTTCAATCTTCGCAAGGAAAAACAGATAACCTGAAATTTAGATCAAGAAAGGAACATCATCATGGAAGTTATAATGAAAGAGACAATCGACACCTTGGGAGAAGTTGGTGACATTGTCAATGTCAAGCCCGGTTATGGCCGCAACTACCTTATACCACAAGGGAAAGCGGTTCCCGCCACCAAAGAAAACAAAATTATCCGCGACAGGAACCAGGCGGCTATTGAAGCTCAAAGGGAAGAACAAAGGAAAGCGGACAACGAACTTACCAAAAAACTGTCAGGCATCGTTATCCAGATAGAAAAGCGGGTAGGTCCGGATGAGAAACTTTACGGCTCGGTGACTTCAACAGATATTGCTGCTGAACTTGAGAAACTGGGTATTGAGATCGACAAGAAAAAAATCCATCTCAAAGATCCGATCAAGGCAATCGGCGAGTATACCATATCCTGCAAGACGGGCTATCAGGCAAACGCAGACATTAAGGTTGTGGTTAGCCCGATAGAGAGTTAATTATCTGCGCTGAGAACGTTGCAGTCTGAAGGCGTTTGGACTGTAGCAAATGCTGCCTTGGCTGTAAGATAATTCACCAGTTCTGGCATCTGACAGACCAATAACTTGATGCTTTGTAATTACAATAAGTTACATATTTAAGAGACGCTTTCTTAAATTGAACATGTATTTAATAAGCCTTTAAGGGAAAGGATCCCGGCGGCTTTACGGGGCACAAAAGGAATGGATCCTGAGAAGAAAACCATAGCAGCACACCGGATTCCGCCTCACAGTAAAGAGGCGGAACAATCCATTTTAGGCTCTATCCTGCAGCAACCCAACTCTTTGCCTAAGATAGTCAATGCCGTTTCGGCAGAAGACTTTTATTTCACAGCCCATAAAGTAATCTTTGATGGCCTGGTCGCTCTCTTTGACAGGAATGAACCCCAGGATCTCATCACCATAAACCACCACCTCAAAAAGAACGGCAGGCTGGAAGCTGCCGGAGGTCCTGCTTATCTCGCCTCTCTATCGGATCAGGTTCCCCTGGCCTCCAATCTTGTATACTACGCCAAGATAGTAAGGGAAAAATCCATCCTGAGACAGCTGATTGCCACCACTTCCGAGATAGGGGCGCGCTGTTATGAAGAAAAGGATGAAGTGGAACAGCTTCTGGATGAAGTGGAACAGACCGTATTTGATATTTCCCGGGATCAGATAAGCAATTATTTTCAGCCCTTGAACCAGATAGTCTCTTCTACCTTCGAGAGGATCACTGTCCTTGCCGAACGCAAGGAATTAGTTACCGGGGTGCCGTCCGGTTTTGAGCAGTTTGATAAGATGACCTCCGGTTTGCAGCCCTCGGACCTGATTATCATGGCAGGGCGGCCCAGCATGGGAAAAACCGCCCTGGCCATGAACATGGTCCAGAATACAGCCCTGTATCATAATACAGGTGTAGGAGTGTTCAGTCTGGAAATGTCCAACACCCAGATCGGACTCCGCCTCCTCTGCGCCCAGAGCCGGGTAGATGCACACGATCTCCGGACCGGTTTTATAAAGGATCAGGACTGGCCCAAGTTAACCAGGGCTGCCGGGGAACTGTCCAAGGCCCCGATATTTATAGATGACACTCCTTCTCTTTCCGTTCTGGAGATGAGAGCCAAAGCCCGACGCCTTAAATCAGAACACAATATAGGTCTGGTGGTAGTTGACTACCTCCAGTTAATGAAAGGAAGGGCTGAAAGCCGGGAACAGGAAATTAGCGAAATATCCAGATCCCTCAAGGCCATGGCCAAAGAACTTGATATTCCCGTAATTGCCTTGTCGCAGTTGAATCGCGGCCTGGAAAGCCGTACAGACAAACGGCCCCAGCTTGCTGATCTGCGGGAATCAGGTGCTATTGAACAGGATGCCGATGTCATCTGCTTCATCTACAGAGACGAAGTCTACAACAAATCCGAAGACAACCCCCGCCAGGGACTGGCGGAACTCATTATAGGTAAACAACGTAACGGTCCCACCGGTACAGTGGAATTGGCCTTTATCGGCAAGTATACCACCTTTGAGAATCTGGCCCAGATAGATGAACACACCGCCGGAGCAGCCACACAATAACGTGGGAATGAAAGGCGGGAGCAAGATTAGAACCTGAACTGATTATGACAACAAGTCCTTACGATTTCAGCGCCATTGAAAAAAAATGGCAGGAAAAATGGAAGACGGAAAGAAACTTCAAGGCGGAAGAAACTCCGGAAAAAGAGAAATACTACCTTCTGGAGATGTTTCCCTATCCTTCGGGCCGCATCCACATGGGCCACGTACGAAATTATACCATAGGAGATGTTATTGCCAGGTTCAAACGGATGAAAGGCTACAACGTCCTGCATCCCATGGGCTGGGACGCCTTCGGAATGCCGGCGGAAAATGCTGCCATCCAGAACAAAACCCACCCGGCCCGCTGGACCTATGAAAACATTGCCTACATGAAGAAGCAGCTCCGTTCCCTGGGACTTTCCTATGACTGGGACCGGGAGCTGGCCACCTGCGATCCTGATTATTACCGCTGGGAACAGCTCTTCTTCATTAAGATGTATGAAAAAGGCTTGGCCTACCCTAAAGAGACCACGGTCAACTGGTGTGAAACCTGCCAAACCGTTCTTGCCAATGAACAGGTGATAGACGGCTGCTGCTGGCGCTGCGACCAGGAGATTTCTTTTAGGAAAATGCAGGGGTGGTTCTTTAAAATCACCAGCTACGCTGAGGAACTACTTACTGGCTGTCAAAACCTTGAGGGCTGGCCGGAAAAAGTTATCACCATGCAGCGCAACTGGATAAACAAAAGTACCGGAGCCCGGATAGATTTCCCTCTTACTGATTCTGACCTGAAACTTACCGTCTTCACCACCAGACCGGATACCGTTTTCGGGGTAACCTTCATGTCCCTGGCCCCTGAACATCCCCTGGTTCCTGAACTGGCTGCCGGGAGCGGCAATGAGCAGCAGATACTTGAATTTGTGGAAAAAGTGCGGCTGGAGAGACAACGGAGAAGACCTGAGGAGGAACCTGAAAAAAAGGGGATTTTTAGCGGCACCTACGCAGTAAATCCCTATACCGGCCTGCAGATCCCGGTTTATATTGCCAACTTCGTTCTTATGGAATACGGCACTGGTGCGGTTATGGCGGTGCCTGCTCATGACCAGCGGGATTTCGAGTTTGCTGAAAAGTACAACCTGGATATCCGGGTTGTGATTTCGCCCCGGGGGGAAAATCTCGATAAAAAAAACATAAACCAGGCCTATGAAGATGCAGGGATTTTAGTTAACTCCGGGGAATTCTCCGGCATGGATTCGGAAGAGGCCAAGTCCACCATCACCAGCTATGGCGAAAAAAATGGATTTGCTGCTGCTGAGACCACCTATCGTCTCCGGGATTGGGGGATTTCCAGACAGCGCTACTGGGGCACTCCCATTCCCATGATTCACTGCAGGAAATGCGGGATCCAGCCGGTACCGGAAAAAGATCTACCTGTAACTCTGCCGACAGACGTTCAACTGGACAATTCCGGAAAATCTCCGCTTCATGATCTTGAGGAATTCTATCTGGTCAGCTGCCCGGTTTGCGGCGGGGAGGCCCACCGGGAGACAGATACCATGGACACCTTTGTAGAATCATCCTGGTATTTTGCCCGCTATACCTGCCCGGACTTCCAGGAGGGACCGCTGGCCAAGGATAAGGCGGACTACTGGCTGCCGGTGGATCAATATATCGGAGGAGTAGAACACGCCATTCTCCATCTCCTATATTCCCGCTTCTTTACCAAGGTTATGCGGGATCTGGGTTATCTCAATATTGATGAGCCTTTTACCAACCTTCTGACCCAGGGCATGGTAATCAAGGACGGAGCCAAGATGTCAAAGTCCAAAGGTAATGTGGTTGATCCGGAGGAGATGATCAACCACTACGGCTCTGATACTGTGCGGCTTTTCAGCCTTTTTGCCGCCCCGCCCGAAAAGGATCTGGAATGGAATGACAAGGGTGTTGAAGGATGCTTTCGTTTCCTGGGACGGGTCCACCGCCTGATCATGGAAAATCTCGAGGTACTCAGGGAAGCAGTCGACTGCAAGCTTCCCCGGGATTTGAGCAAGGCAGGACGCGGTCTCCATCGCAAGACCCACCAGACCATCGAGAAAGTGACCAGTGATATTGAGACCACCTTTCATTTTAATACCGCCATAAGCGCTGTAATGGAACTTACCAACACCCTCTTTGCCGTAATCGGGGATGAATCCGAAGAAAAACCGGAAAAAGAAGTGATAAGAGAGGCGGCAGAGACTATCCTTATTCTTCTGTCGCCAATGGTCCCCCATCTCTGCGAAGAGATGTGGGAGAAAATAGGAAATCCTCTGCCTCTGGCGGATCAGGCTTGGCCTGCTTATGACCGGGAGGCCGCCCAAGAGGAAGAGATTACTGTTGCCATCCAAGTCAATGGCAAGCTACGCAGCCGGATCAGGGTAATGGTTGATGAGGAAGAAGAAAAGTTAAAGAAAAAGGCCATGGCAGACAATAAAATACAAAAATTTATAGAGGGCAAGGAAATCAGAAAAACCATAGTGGTACCGGGAAAACTGATCAATTTGGTGGTGAAGTAAGCACTTATGATTGCCGCTGATATCAGCATTGAGGGAGTTAACTCTCAATCCTCTAAATTAGACAAATAAATTTTTATATATTCTCAATATTCCCTTGGACTTAAAAAAAACACAGATCATCCTGCTATGGGGCCTTATGCTTTTGTTATCCGGCTGCGGATACAGTAATCCTTATATAGACAAGAGCAAAGGCGGCCAGGTGTTACTACATGTAGAAATGTGGAAGAATCAGACAGCTGAACTCGGATACCAGGCAAACATCCACAAACAGCTCATCTACTGGCTGAACAAATCTCCGGGCCTGCGTATTGTCGGAGATCCCGATCGGGCAGACTATATTATAAGCGGAGTGATACAATCAGCGAATTTTCCGGGCCAGTCCTACGATGAATTTGAAAACGTCCAGACACTGCGGGTGGAAATAAGCTTCAGCTACGAGGTCAAAAAAGCCCGAACCGGTCAGACGATCCTTAGCCGATCCAATCTGGTCAAGAGGGGAAGCTTAACCGTAAGTGACATCGCCGCGACCACTGAAGGAAATAAAAGGCTGGAACTGGATGATATAGCAGACGACATGGCGGACGAAATCTATGTCCGCCTTTTTCATGAACTTTCTCGGCGGCAGCAGGAAGAACAGAACAACATAATGCCGAACAGCTAATGAAATGAAAAATGTCAAGGAGTCATTAAAATTATTCGCTGCTGAACTCCTTTAACTGTCTGGCAATGACCGCAACCATACGCCTATTGCGCTGTCGGCCGGCGGCGCTGGAGTTGTCAGCCACCGGTTCCGTCTCTCCGGCCCCTCTCACCATGAGCCTGTCTTTATCAATTCCTAATTCATCAACAAGATAGTTGCGAACACTACGGGCTCTTCTAAGAGAGAGTTTCTGATTATAGCTCTCCGGACCAACGCTGTCAGTATGTCCCTCCAGCAGGGCCCGGGTATGAGGATAGGTCTTGAGAAAATCGGCGACCTTTTTTATCTCGTCATGGAACATGGGACGAATTTCCGACTTATCAAAATCAAACTCCACGTTCAGGACCAACTTTATTTTTTTATCCCTGCTCAGCATTTCTTCTATATCGGCAGTCTCCTTTGCAGGGTCCGGTTCTTTCTCTTTTATCTCTCCCAAAGGCAAAACTCCTGCAGGGGTAAAAAATATGTCGCGCACAAAATCGGTCATGGCAGGGGCGGACATAAGGCTCTCCCCCTCGGCCAAATAACCGCACCCGCCTGTTTCAGCCACGGTTTCAAGATGCGTCTCTCCTTTGGAATCATCCCCCATTAAAACCGGGTAGACACACAGCCTGTCAGTAAGGGCCTTTTTTAAATAGTCCAGCGACTCCAAGTCCTTTTCGCGGCGATGTTTGCCGTTGCTGATAACCACCAGGGCGTTGCTGCCCTTGACATCCGGTAACTCCATTGCCAGGCTGTCAAAAGTCATACTCAAAGGATCCAGCACACTGTCGGCCATGCACTTGGTTACTATAAATTCCTCGATTCCCTGCTCTGTCTGATCATTGAGTCCGAATAAAACGGAGACCTCCTCGGAGAAAGATTCCACATCCCATCCATAAATCCGGAAAACTTTTTCATAGTTGACCGAGGACGGGATGGACTTTTCCATGGCCTGCAATAGGCGGTAGGCTTTTTCCAGTTCCAGCCCCCCCTGTCCGTCAATTACTACTATAAGCCTGTCGGTTTTCTGCCGCAGATTTTTTTCATCCAGCTGACTCTTCAACAAATCAGGGGAGTAGTCCTTTTCCGGGACCTTGGAGGCACAACCGTTAAGTAGCATGAAAATGCCGCTTAAAAGAACCGGCAATAAAGACCTTAAAAAAATGTTCTTCCCCTGACTAAACATTAATAACACCTCAACTTATATTAGGTTGCAGGTTGGCAGCAGCCGCTGGGTTATATCACCCACCAGCCACAGCAATATAACTCTTAATTCAAATGCTGGAATAACCGGCGCAGTATCTATAAGTAGTTAACTTAATTATAATGAATTTGTCTACTTCCCAGTTAAAATATCCTTGAAGGACCGGACAATACTCTCACTGTCAAGCCCTTGTTCTCTGTAGAGATCAGCAGGTTTGCCGGAAGTTCCGTACCTTTCCACCCCCAGGGTGTGCAGACGGCAGTTTACTTTTTCTTTTGCAATAATCATGCCTGCTATAGCCCCAAGACCGGTATCAACATGATGATCCTCCACGGTCAATACCGGCCCGACGGCAGCTGCTTCCAGGAGGCTCTCTCTGTCAAAGGGCTTTATGGAGGCAGTAACCAGGATTCCAACTGAAAACCCCTGCTCCTGCAGTAACTGATGAGCTTCCATAGCATATGGTGTAAGGGAACCGTAGGTTACGATAGTGCCGTCAGTGCCGCTGCGGACCCAATCGGCCTTACCGGATACAAACTGATAGTCCCCGCCGAAAAAGGGAGAGCCGTCTTCAGCAAGGACCGGCTTCATCTTTGACCTTCCCATGCCGATGAAGTCATTGCCTTCCCTCGATGCCGCGTAACGGACGATCCTGTCGGTCTGATTGGGATCAGCCGGTATAAAAATGGAAAAATCAAAGAGGTTGCGCATCAGGCCGATATAATCGATTCCCTGATGAGTGGGACCGTCTTCCCCCACATCCAGGCCCAGATGGGTGGCGACCACTTTGGCATTGGTTTTATTGATGTCATTCAATCGATTCTGGTTGTAGACCTCAGAAATCGCAAACACGCCAAAGGTACTGAAAAAGGCTGCCAGATTCTCCCGGCTCAGAGCTCCTGCCATTGCCGCCCCGTGATGCTCCTGTATACCGCACTCCAGAAAAGCTCCGGGGCTCTGTTTCCGGAAACCTCCCATCTTGACCGAACCTTCCAGATCACAGGAGATACCCACGACCTTCGGAACCTCCCCGGAGGTATTATTACTCTCGGCCAGATTCTGTAAGGCGTTTCCATAGGCGGAACGGCAGTCAGTGATGTCTTCAGGTCCATAAGTTAAAGGAGTTCCGGTTTTGATGTCCGGATAGCTCCCCCGCCCCGCTTGCAGTCTGGTTGCAGTGCTGACCGGGCTTTTGCGCAGCTCAGCCCAGTGTTGATAATCATTTTCCACTCCCAGCTCCTCCAGGGACTCAGCAAGCTGATCCTCTTTCAGGGGGGAACCGTGATACTTGGCCAGGTTCTCCATAAAGGATATCCCCTTTCCCATAACTGTACTTGCCACGATCACGGAAGGAGATTGCGGTGCATCCTTCTCCTTATTAAAAACTTTTTTCAAACTGGAAAAAATTTTATTATAATCATGACCGTCAGAGAGCTGATCCACATTCCAGCCTACAGCCTTGAACAGGGCACAGACGTTCATGGGCATTACATCATCAGTGGAACCGCAGATCTGAAGACGGTTGCGGTCTACAACCACCACAAGATTATCCAGCTTGTACTTATTGGCAAAACGCATGGCCTCAACCGTCTGGCCTTTCTGCAATTCCCCGTCTCCTACAAAGACGATGATCTTCTGATCCGCTCCCTTGAGTTTCATGGCCATGGCCATTCCCACTCCCACTGAAAGGCCCTGACCGAGATTACCGGTATCCCATTCCACTCCGGGAACAATTTTCTCCACATGCCCCGGAAACGAAGAACCTGCCCTCCGGAATCCGGTCAGGAACTCCTTCTCAGGAAAATAGCCATATTCACTCAGCACACTGTATACTGCCGGAGAGACATGGCCGATACTTATAACAACCCGGTCCCTCTCTTCCCACAGGGGTTGATCAGGCTTATGGTTAATCAAACCGTAGGTGACCAGAAGAAGATCGAGGCTGGAGAGAGACCCACCCGGATGGCCGGAGGAGGCAAGAGTGGTTGCCAGCAGGGCCCGGCGGCAGCATTGTTTCCGCATATCCCGAAGTGTAGCCAGTTCCGCTGAAGATAGTTGATCTTTATTGATATCCAGACTGAATGTCATATAGCTGCTCCAAAAAATTTATAGTTTTTTTAATTTTAAAGTAAATTATCGAGCCCTTAGAGCCTTACTGAAATCTCACTCAAATTTGACAAAACAGTATACTACGTTAAACAAAATCTCTCCAGAGGAAAAATATCATGCATATTTAGATAATTGAAGTCAGTATCTTCCCCTGTTGCAGCCTTAAAGAGGATTGTTGACAACGACAGATAATTCAAGTATTTTGTACCAATAAGTATAAAAAGAGCTGATAGGGTCCTCCCGATATTACTGAAGGAGAGTCTTATCAATACTGGATATATAAATGAGAAATTAAAGACTGGAAGATACCTGATTAAAAGGTCGAGAGATTTATCCGGACAGGAAGATTTGCTGCACATAAGCAACTTAATGTCAAATACTCAAAGAGGAGGCTGATTCATGGAATGTAAGCTATTGGAAGAAGAACAGGCCACAGGCAAAACCAAAGAACTGTATGAGGAGATCAAGGCCTCTTTTGGCATGGTCCCCAATTTCTTCAAGGCCCAGGCAGCGGTGGACCCGGATTGGGCTGCTTCCAACTGGGGGCGGGTGAAAAACATCATGCTTGACGAGGGCGGCCTGGACCGCAAGACCAAGGAGATTATCGCCATGGTGGTCTCCTTGATGAGCAATTGCCAGTACTGCCATCTGGCCCATAGGTCCATGGCAGGGGCGTGTGGCGCCACCGAGGAAGAGCTGGTTGAAGCGGTCCAGATCATGGAACTGTTCCAGAGTTTCGGAGTTATTGCCAATTCCCTGCAGGTGCCGTGCGATATAACACCTTAGATAATACACTAAGGAAAAGCCGAGCCTGAAAATGCTTTTGTCCTGACCCCGGGCTGGATAAGGGCCCGGCCATCTATCATGGCGGCCGCGGCCTGGCATGAGGTAGATGTGCGTATCAATTTCGGCCGGTACAGCTTTGCCGCAGTGTATGACCACGGCATAAGATCCTTGACTGAAGAGGAAATACTCTGTTTTTTCGAAGTCTCCGGTTTATACGTAAACATTTGCCCCCCCTGAATCCGGCGTATTTTCACAATACATTGCAACAATTGTAAATTTCTTATTAAGAATAAATAAACTACCAAGCCCGCCAGGTGCTCGAAGTCAATATTTCGTAATTTACCAATATATCAGGATGAAAGTAGATTCGATCCCCATAAAAAGCCCATTTGTGCTTGCTCCCCTTGCGGGTTATTGCAACCTGCCCTTCCGCATTCTCTGCCTGGAATATGGTGCAGGTCTGGTCTATTCAGAGATGATCAGCTGTCACGGTCTGGTATACCGTCAGGAAAAGACCCTGAAGATGCTGAAAACAGCTGACGAAGACCATCCCGTTGCCGTGCAGCTGTTCGGAGCCGACCCCTATTTCATGGGCGAAGCCGCGGCTATGCTTGCTGAAACTGAAATTGACATTATTGATATAAATATGGGCTGTCCGGTAAAAAAGGTGGTAAAGAAAGGAGCAGGGGCAGCACTGATGAAAGAGCCGGAGCTGGCCGCCCGGATTATCCGCAGCGTCGTGGAAAAAGGCAATAAGCCGGTTTCAGTAAAAATCAGGTCAGGCTGGAATCACAATAACGTCAACGCCGTTGATTTCAGCCGTATGGCCCGGGACCACGGGGCTTCAGCCCTGGCAGTACACGGCCGCACCTGGAGCGACGGCTTCGGGGGCCGGGCGGACTGGTCTCTTATAGCCCGTGTAAAGGAGGCGGTTGACATTCCGGTTATAGGAAACGGGGATATCACCTCCCATGAAGAGGGGTGGAAAAGAATGCGGGAAAGCGGCTGCGACGGGGTGATGATCGGCCGGGCCGCCATGGAAAGGCCCTGGATTTTTATGGCGGATTACGGTGACGGTTCCCTGCAGTTAAGGACCAGGATCCTGAAGCGTCATCTGGAGTTGGTCAGAATCTATGAGATTGAGCCGGAAAAAGAGTTGAATGCCTTAAAAAATCAAGCCGGCAGATATTTCAAGGGGCTACCCTACGGCACCAGAATCAGGGAACAAATTTACAGGAGTACCTCTTTCCATGATCTGGAAAATATTGTAAAAAATCTCTTAGCTGAGAGCACTGCAGAGCAGATATCCTGAAAAGATCATCACACAATGCGACCTTACCACTAATTGCTCGACTTAAGACTTTGTAATTCCTGTACTGAAAACAGCAGACATCAGAAAGGCAGCCCGGGAAGAGATCACCATTTCCACTCAGAGCACAGGCACTAAACCTAATTATTTTCCGTCACTCCCTTGATAAATTCATTAACCATCTCCTCCGGACTCACTTTTTTCTCGGTTTCCTCTTCCTTTTCCTGCCTATCCCGGTCAAAAACCCGGTCAATTTCGTCCCCTGTCCGGCCTTCAACTGCATCCATCAACTTATCTTTCATTTTTTCCCGGGCGGAATCAGTATCCGGTGAAACCTCGGGGTTGTCCAGAGTCCCTGCTAAATAGAGGTTTATTTGGATACCCCTCTCTTTTTCAATGAGATACCTGCTTAAAGAGTTTTTTGATGTCATCCTGTCGCTCAACTCAGGAGACAGCCTGAGTTCCAGAGGCAGAGCCAGTTCACCGTCCAGCCCGACCATTCCTTCGCTACTGGCATCCACCTGTTCACCGGACAAAGAACCTTCAAACATAACATCTCCGTCCCTGACCTGAAAATCTCCGCTTAACTTTTCATAATGAATATCTTCAAGCCTCTTTTCCTGAAGCAGATCGGCAATAGCGGCAAGAACCTCAATCCGGTTAATCCTGCCCTGCAGAAGCTTGTAGGACCCTTCGCCGTTCAGAGTGTCACCCAGGGCAGGCCAATGGAAACCAGCTCCGGAGAACTTAAAATCTGTGGTCAGGTTTCCGGAAATTCGTTCCCTGGCCCCCGGAAACAAGTTTCTCTGCAGAGGAGCGAGCTGAACCCCCCGGACTGCAAGAGTCCCGTTATAGCCCGGCGTAAATTCGTTCAAGTCGACAGAAGCCTTACCTGCAAGCCGTCCTTCTGCAGTAAGGGCGGAAATGTCAGTCAGATGAAGAACATTTCCCCGCAGCTCATAATCAAATTTAAAATCATTGATAAAGAGATTCTGGTAGGCCGCTTTGTCTACCCTGACCTGCCCCCGGGCTTTCAAGCCTTCCGGGATCCCGGCCCCGATAAACCGGGAAACGTCTCCTTCAAACCGGTCCGCAGACTTTTCTCCTCCGGCTTTCTCGCCTCTCTTGCCGATATCCCCCGGGAGTGCCAGCAGATATTTAAGGTCAAGGGAGCGACTGTCCAGATTGCAGGTAATGTCCGGTATTTCCAGATAGTCCTTAACCTTACCGGATAAGGTCATTTCCTGGTCTTCAATCAGGAGATCCAATTTGAAATCAGCCTTATGCTGATCGAAATTGGTGGTCCCTGTAAAACTGGTATCAATGGCTTCGTGGCTAACTTCGCCTTTTATATCCAGGCTGCCGCTGTATTTGAAAGTTGTCAGGTTTTTTCCGGTCTCCAGACCGACAATACCGTCGGCGATAGCCCTGCCCGCCGGAAGCTCTTCCAGTTCATCCCGCAGAGTAAAATCCGCCTTCTTGACCTTAATCTCCTTTACAGTCAAGGCAAGGGGCAGAGCCCCTTTTGCCGGCTGATCTGAAAATTCCCCATTCCAGGGGCTCTTTTCCGGAGCAGGAGCTGCCAGAGGTTTTAAAGATTCAAAATTAAACCTTCCGTCAGCATTACGGACCACTTTGATATGAGGTTTGTTCAGGACGACCCGGCTTATCTTCAACTGCTTCTTTAAAAGGGGCAGAAGATCATAACTTAAATTAAAATCCTCTACCTCTACAAATTCATCCTCGCCGTCTGCCTCCAGAATTACAAAATCTTTAAAGGTTACCCCCTTCCACAGGCTGACCTGTATATCCTTGAGACTCACTTCACGGGCCAGAGCATTTTCCAGTTTGGGAATAACCAGCTTCTTCACCCTTTCATCGGTCAGATAATAATGAACAAAAACCGATAAGCCTGCGGTGAATAATAAAACAGCACAGACAATTAACGCTAATATCTTGATAATTGTTTTCATCAGGTCAGGATCTTATCCAGAATTTACAGGGTTCAAAGCTTGGGACATAGGGTTTAAAATAACTTTAATCTTCCACCTTAATTAATATAACCTATCACCTCTTTCCATTTCCTTTCAAGCCGTTTTTCAGAAACCGGAAATCCGGCCTTAATTTCAGGTGCGAAAATAGATACTCGATACTCTTCCAACATCTTACGGTAATCTCCAATCACCTGCCGCTGCTCTCTGTCCATCTCCTCTAATGCCGGACAGGAAGAAAGCCGCCTGAAAAACGGGACAATCCGGTCTTCCTTGGCCTTATCCTTGGCCGGATCCTGAATTTTTCTCGTCAATCTCACCTTAAGGGCTTTTAGATAGCGCAGGAGATCATCCAGGTCCCGGCTGGTGACAGTCTCCAAAAAATCCGGGGGCAGATATTCAGCCACCTGGTTGCGGAATTTCTCCCCCTCCTGACTGTCCATGCCGCGGCCCTTCTTTTCCGACTCCTCTATAAAATCGAGAACTGAACGGCGCTCCCTGAGAAGCTCCACCAACTTTCTCCTTATCTCCCGGCCCTTATGATAGAGGCCGCACTTTTTTACTTCATTGATTTTCTGATTGAATTCCTGCTCAGTCGGGATAACCCCTGGCCAGACCTCGAAAATCTCACTCATTATAAAGTCCACTAACCGGCGGTTGAACTCTTCATGACCGCCGATACCCTGATACAGGGCCCAGTGAGATCTGGGAATAATAAAATCTTTTTCCGCCGCTTTCCACTGCCTGGTAAACCGACGGCGGTAAAGAAGCAAAAGGCCCTGACGGGTCTTGATACATCTTTCCCTCTGGCTGGCAAAAAGCTTTACTGCCACAGTCCCTTCCTGCTCGACTTGCAGCCCGAGCCAGGCAAATCCTGTGAGAACTCCTTTTTTATCCTTAACTGGAATACGTTCCGGAATACCCGCAAAATCCCAGTCGGTTATCCCGGACCTCTCCCACTTCTTACTGAGACGGTTCAGGCCTTCTTTAGTACTGTCTGCTGCCGCTGCAACCGCATCCCGGGAGGAGAGCACTGTGCCGAAATCTCTTCCTTTAGCCACCACTTTGTCCTTTTCATCAACCAGGGCGAAATTCATCCTGAGATGGAGGGGCAGGCAGCCCGCATCCCACTGCCCCCTGTCCACCCTCACCCGGTAATAGCGCAGAAGGAGGTCTTCAAGCTGCTGGAAAAGAGAGCCCTGCCTGAAAGTAATGCCCGTCATCAGTTCCCGGGCGGTCTCCGGAATGGGGACCAGTTGTCTGCGCAGGTTTTTGGGCAGACCTTTAAGAAGACAGCTTATCTTTTCCTGAAGAAGACCGGGAACCAGCCATTCAAAATCTTCCCGCTGGACATGTCCGGATAGGGCGGCGGGAATCCTGACCGTGATCCCGTCCACCTCACTGCCGGGTTCAAAAGAGTAAGACAATGGCAGACTTAGACCGCCGCTTTCCATGGAGTCAGGATAATTTTCCAGTTCCCTGGACTCGGGGGAATCATTGACTATATCCTCCTCTTTCATAAAAAGAAAATCATCGGAACCTCTCTTTTTGAGATAATGAATCAATCCGGCCCGATCCATAATATCAGAAGGAAGCCTCTGGTCATAAAAATCCGCCATGGTAAAGTTATCCACCCTTATATCCCGGCGCCGCATTCTGTCTTCCAGTTCGGATAGCTCCTTAACCAGGGCCAGATTGTGCTTCAGGAATCTTTGCGGCCTTCCCCCCAGTTCCCCTTCCACCAGAGCGGACTGAATAAAGATCTCCCTGGCCTCATCCGGCTTTATCTTGCCGTAATTGATCCGGCGTCCGCTGACTATGGGCAGTCCGAACAGGGTGACCTTTTCCAGGCCGGTAACCTGCCCTCTCTTTTTCTCCCAGCGGGGAGAAGAGTAACTTGAACGGCAGAGACTGCCGGCCAGGGGTTCCAGCCATTCCGCTTTTATGGGGGCCACGGTATGGGCGAACAGCCGGGAGGTTTCCACCAGCTCGCCGGCCATGATCCACTGGCCGCCTTGATCGAACTGCCCTGAACCCGGAAAGATCACAAATTCCTTGCCCCCGCCGCCCTGATAGATATTTTTATCTTTCTTCAAGCCGATATTGCGGAGATTACCACTCAGGACTGACTTATGGATAGATTCAAGCCCCTGATTTTCATAGTCAAAGGGCAGATGCCGGTAGGAGAAATCTCGGTACTGCCGGACCGAATCCGAGCATTTATCAAGACAGGAGGTCTTTAAATAAGGATGCTTCACTCCCTTTTTCCTCCTGCCTCCCATACCGGCCAGATTTCCCCAGATCTGTTCGTGGATTTCCCGCCACTCCCGCATTCTCTGAAAAGAAAGAAAGTTCTGCTTACAGAATTTACCCAGCCGGCTTTTACTGATTCCCCCGGAAATCAGGGACTGAAACCTGTCCCACAGATGGAGCCATGTGATAAAATCAGAGGCGGGAGAAACGAACTTCTTGTGGGCTTCATCCGCCTGCTTTGCCTGATCAGCCGGCCTCACCCTGGGGTCCTGAATACTCAGGCCGGCGGCAATGACGACAACTTCCCTCAGACAGTTATTGGCTTTGGCCTCGATGATCATCCGGCTGATCCTGGGATCGAGAGGCAGAGCCGCCATGACCATACCCCGGCCGGTGAGCTTCCTTTTTTCGGTGATGGCCCCCAGTTCCTGCAGCGACTTGTAACCATCATTTATATGCCTGGCCGAAGGAGGATCAACAAAGGGAAATTTCCGGGGATCCCCCAGCCCGAAATCGATCATCCTCAAAATGACTTCCGCCAGATTGGCCCGCAGTATTTCAGGAGCGGTAAACTCCTCCCTTTTCCAGTAATCCTCTTCGGTATAAAGGCGCAGACACAGACCAGGACCGACCCGGCCGCAACGGCCGGCCCGCTGGTCACAGCTGGCCCGGGAGATCCGCCTTATCGGCAGCCTGGTGGTTCTGGCCCCCGGGCTGTAAGAGGCTATCCGGGCCAGACCGGTATCCACCACGTAACGAATACCGGGGACAGTGACCGAAGTCTCGGCAACGTTTGTGGCCACCACGATCTTGCGGGCAGGACTACCCCGGAATATCCGGTTCTGTTCCGCACCGGTGAGCCGGCCGAAAAGGGGGAGAATGAGCGGGTTCTCCTCTCTCTTTACCTGCCTCCCCCCCCGTCCCTGGAAACCCTTGGTGAGAAGCTTTACAGTCTCCCGGATGTCTTTCTCAGTGGGCATAAAGACCAGAATATCCCCCGGTCTTTCCGAATTGGAGATATCAAACACCCCCTGTACCGCTTTTTCTATATAGTCCTCATCTTCAGAGCCTTCAGCCCCGTCTTCCTCCAGATAACGAATCTCAACCGGATGGGTCCGGCCGCTTACCTCGATTACCGGCGCCTGGTCAAAGGCCTTTGAGAACTTCTCGGTATCTATGGTGGCCGAAGTTATAATGATCTTGAGATCAGGCCGTTTTTGTTCCAGCCTTTTCAGAATCCCCAACAGAAAATCTATATTAAGACTGCGTTCATGGGCCTCGTCAATTATAATAGTATCATAGGCGTACAGCCCGCGATCTCCGGAGGTCTCAGCTAAAAGAACACCATCGGTCATGAATTTGATTTTAGTGGCCGGCCCTGTCAGGTCGCGGAAACGGATTTTATAATCAACCCCGGCCGGGAAACCTGAGCCCAGCTCCTCTCTCACCCGCTCCGCCACTGAAGTGGCAGCCAGACGGCGCGGCTGGGTACAGCCGATCAGGCCTTTCTCCCCTCTACCCGCTTCCAGGCACATTTTAGGCAGTTGGGTGGTTTTCCCGGAACCGGTATCCCCGGCGACAATAACCACCTGATTGTCTTTTATGGCATCAATGATCCTCTCTTTCTCCTCCACAACCGGAAGATTAGAAGGATAGGATGACCTTACTGCTTTCAACAAATTCATTAAATTCAGGTATTATGTAATTAGATATTATATACTGGGCTTTAGCTGACAGTTACTGGGCTTTAGCTGACAGTAGCTGACAAAAGAAAATTACTTTAAAAATAAACATAAAACGGCTGATTGCAAAGTCCTGCCCCGGGACAATTTAAACTATGATGATTGACATATTAAGCAAAATATTGATATTATCTTTAAACTGCTTTCTACAGTTTATGATGCCTTATCTTATGCTGATTCGATACTGATAGATGCCGGAATTATTCGTTTATGTTCCAAAATTTTAATAACTTACACCTAACCACCTTATACCCCTAACTACTATGAAAATCGGAAGAAACAGCCCCTGCCCCTGCGGCAGTGGAATAAAATACAAGAAATGCTGTTACGGCCGCCCTGACAATCAGCCCTCTGAACCCAATCCCCCTGAACGACCGACGGTCAGCGGGGCCATAGCGGATATACAGGCGGCTGCAGCCAGGCAAGAAATGATCATGAAAGAGCTGGGGGTTTTTATCCTTTTCGCCACTGAAAAAGGCGATGCCTGGCTCCTGGAAACTACAGATATGGACTGTGTTCAGATAGCTGATCAGGGTAATAAAATAGATATCGAACTGGAAGAGAATCCGGAAACCATAGAGATCAACTGGGCTCATTCCTTCACCATCAAGGACAAAAAATTTATAACCACCTCTTATCAGGATGAAGCAGTAAAGGAATGGGAGGGTTATCCGGCCCAAAGCATCTCCGAGGCAATGAAACGCATCCGTAAAAGATTTCCCAAAGAACTGCTGGATTCCATCCATCTTAACGAGAAGGAAGCTTCCTTAAAAAAAGAAGATACCTAAACGATGATACTGCGCCTGCTTCCGGTACTCATCGTAATGGCTTTTATATTTTCTCTTTCCCACCTGCCGGGGGACAGCCTTGATTCCAATTACCCTGAAGGGTCAGATAAAGTATACCACGCCGTGATCTATGGCCTTCTGGCTTTAAGCTGCATCTATGCCGTAAGATCCGGGTCGGACAACCGAAAGCCCCCCTTGATCAAGGGACTGGCCATTGTTATTTTTTGTATTATATATGGTATAACCGATGAGTACCATCAATCTTTTATAACGGGACGTTCTGCTGACTGGCGCGACCTGACGGCTGACACCTTCGGGGCCTTCCTGATGGTGCTCGGCTGGTGGCACTGGCTCTATCACAGGGTCAGAAAAGGCAGTATGAAAAACCTGAATAGGACGAGAAATTAAAAAAAAGACCAATCATAAGGAGACTAATATAATGCCGATATACGAATTTCAATGCCGGAAATGCAACAAGCTTTTTGAAACCCTGCTGCTAGGTTCCTCGCCTGAAGAAAAGGCGGAAATTAAATGCCCGGCCTGTTCCAGCCGGGAGGTAAAAAAAGCGGTTTCAGCTACCAATATAGGGCTTTCAGCCGGTTCCTCCTCTTTGTCGGGCTCTCCGTCAATGGGCGGCTGTAATCCCGGCTCCGGATTTTCCTGAGCTTAAAAGCCTGCTGACCGGTCCGGTCAGCCTGTGTCACCAAAAAGAAGTAATAAATCAATCCTTATCTTGCCGGATCCTTTTAGTTTTTACGCCGTCCTCAATTCATGGAACGGAACTAAATCCTGTTTAATTAAAGCCCTTGTTGAGTCCGTACCTTGTCCTGCTCCTTTATTTCTCGATTTTTCGATATAGATCTTGGCCATTATTATGTCTTACATCAGCGAACTCAGGAAATACCTGCAGGAACACCGGGATATTCTGGTTCCCATTCTCCGATTTTACCTGGAAAACGGAGAAAACCGCAACCTGTTCCTGCGTTCCGATATCTGGGAAAAATTTGAATACTACTGCCGGAAGACCGGAAATGAGCAACTGCTGGACTCTCTGATAGCTGACCTTTTCTCCTTGACCCAGGAAGCGGCTATCCGGTCTCCCTGGTTTTATATAGCCCTGCGTCCCCGGATAGCCAACTGGAACTACCTCCGCATCAATCTTGAAATCGGGGAAGTTGAGGAAATAAAAGTAAACGATTTCCTGAAATTTAAAGAGTTCCTGGTTGACGACTCTGCCAGCGAAAAAATCCTGGAAATCGACCTCACCCCCTTTGAACGGGACTTCCCGAAAATGCATCAGACCCGTTCCATCGGCCGAGGGGTGGAGTACCTGAACCGCAGGCTTTCCTCCCGTCTCTCCCAGAATTTCAGCCAGGGAGACAGACCGATCTTTCCTTTTCTGCAGATGCACAGTTACAAAGGTACACCCTTTATGCTGGGCAGCAGTATGACCAGCGTTCAGCAGCTCCAGCGCGCCTTGAACAATGGCTTGGAATACTTGGGCTCCCAGCCGGCGGAAGCGCAATGGGAAGAGATCAGCACCGAACTGAGAAAGCTTGGCTTTGAGCCGGGCTGGGGGCGTACCGTCGGCCATATTCGGGAAAATTTCAGTCTCCTGGCTGACATCCTGGAGGCCCCGGACTACGGCAATCTGGAGAAGTTCCTGAGCCGGATCCCCATGATCTTCAACATAGTCATTCTTTCCCCCCACGGCTATTTCGGCCAGGAGAATGTCCTGGGTCTGCCTGATACCGGAGGCCAGATTGTCTACATCCTGGATCAGGTCAGAGCCCTGGAAAAGGAGATGCGGCAGCGGATCTACGATCAGGGCCTGGATATCGAGCCGCAGATCCTGATTATCAGCCGCCTTATACCGGAAGCAGAGGACACCACCTGCAACCAGCCGGTGGAAGAGGTGAGCGGCACCAGAAATGTCAAAATCATGCGCGTTCCTTTCCGGAATAAAGAGGGCAAGGTGGTCAACCACTGGATCTCCCGATTCCGGATCTGGCCCTACCTGGAAGATTTTGCCCTGGAAGTGGAGGATCTGATTCTGGAAGAGCTGGAAGGACGACCGGACCTGATTATCGGCAACTACTCGGACGGCAATCTTGCCGCCTCTATTCTATCAGAACGTCTCGGGGTTACCCAGTGCAATATCGCCCACGCCCTGGAGAAAACCAAGTATCTATTTTCCGCTCTTTACTGGCGGGATCTGGACCCGGATTATCACTTTTCCTGCCAGTTCACCGCAGACCTGATTGCCATGAATACCGCCGATTTTATAATCACCAGCACCTATCAGGAAATTGCCGGCAGTAAACAGGAGATAGGTCAGTATGAAAGCTACGCCTCTTTCACCATGCCCCGCCTCTACCGGGTAATCAAAGGTGTTGATGTCTTTGATCCCAAATTCAACATCGTTTCTCCGGGAGCGGATGATGAGACCTACTTTTCCCATAAGGATGAAAATAAACGGCGCACCGACCTGCATGGAGAAATCGAGAGGCTGGTCTTCGGCGATCCCAAGCCGGGTGCAAGCCGAGGCAGGCTGAAGGATCAGGAAAAACCGCTTATTTTTTCCCTGGCCAGGCTTGACAGGATCAAAAACCTTACCGGCCTGGTCAACTGGTTCGCCGACTGCCCGGAACTGCGGGAAGAGGCCAATCTGCTGATCATCGGCGGCGTAGTTGCCCAGGAAGATTCCCGCGATCAGGAAGAACAGGAACAGGTCCTCCTGATGCATAAGTTGCTGGATGAATACGGTCTGGACAGCCAGGTGCGCTGGCTGGGCATGAGACTGGATAAAAACTTAAGCGGTGAGCTCTACCGCTGGATAGCCGACCGGCGGGGGGCCTTTGTCCAGCCCGCTTTTTTCGAGGCTTTCGGTCTGACCGTGATCGAAGCCATGGCCTCAGGCCTCCCCACTTTTGCCACCTGTTACGGGGGACCTTTGGAAATTATAGAAGACGGCATATCCGGATTCCATATCGATCCCAATCACGGTGACATAGCGGCGCAAAAGGTTGCCGCCTTTTTCAGGCGCTGCCGCGAGGACGCCTCGTACTGGGATTTTTTCTCCAACTCCGCCCTGCAGCGGATCAGAGAACGCTATACCTGGCAGCTCTATGCCGAACGCCTGATGTCCCTGTCCTGCATCTACGGGTTCTGGAAGTATACCACCAACCTGGAGAGGCAGGAAACCCGCCGCTACCTGGAGATGTTCAGAGCTCTCCAGTTCCGTCCTTTGGCGGAAGGCATGAGGGAGGATTAATAAAAATCAGATAAAGCCGAAGTGGCGGAGTCCGTCTATGATACCGGCGGCATACTCCCTTTTGCTGAAGTAGATCTTGCGCCTTCCTTCCAGGTGGCTTAGTTCTTCCGAGTGATTGCCCACCACCACGGCGCAGGGTCCGGAACTCAACATGTCTTCGTCATTGCCGGAATCACCTGCCACCATAACATGATCGGCCGGAATATTCCACTTGTACTGCAGATACTTTATAGCCTTGCCCTTGGAGGCCCGCCGCGGCAGAATGTCCAGAAACTGACCATGGGAATATATGATCTCGCAGTCCAGTCTGGCATTTTTCAGCCTCTTTTTCACTTCCCGGAGATATTCCGTCTTGTTTTCCATAAGATAACTTATCTTGAAACGGCGCTGTCCTTCCGCCGCCTGAGTTACAAGGAAAGGCAGATCAGCCAGGATCTCTTTTATCCGGTCCGGATACCAGTGCAGGGAGATATGTTTTTGCCAGCCCTTATCGATTCTGAGATCAGGTCCGTAATAAATGGCGGTCCCCACTGAACAGATAAAGATATCCGGATTGGGGATATCATGTTCGGTCATCACCTCCATGGTCAATTCCAGGCTCCGGCCGGTGGCCACACCCCAGGCAAGATTGGAGCGATTTTTGTCCAGCAGTTCCAAGAGCTTCTCCATATTGACCCGCTCACCCAGGAGAGTATTGTCAATGTCGGTAATCAAGAGCCGCTGAATACCGGTCAATCGTTTACCGAAAGGCACCTGGTCTTCAGTCCCCGTCGGCCGGAAATCGTTTGATAGTCTTTTCTCCGGCAGAAGACCGGCAACTTCATTAAGGGTGGACTCGCAATGGGCCTGCCAGGAGTAATGACGATGCACACCTTTGATACCATTGTTGGAGTAAAGTTCCCAGGTCTCCGGTTCCACCAGGATCTTCTTAATTGCCGCGGCAATCTCTTCCGGTTTACTGGAATCAACCAGGACACCGTTTTCACAGTTGCCCACTATATCCCGGGGACCGCCGTCATCTGTGGCTACAATGGGCACCCCACAGGAGGAGGCCTCAATCAGGGTAATGCCGAAAGGTTCGACCAGGGCCGGATTAACGAAGACCCCTCTGCTCGCCGCACACAAACGATAGAGCTCCGGGACCTCAGTGGCAAAATCATGTTTTTTGGGTATGGCCAGCCTTCCGTAAAGGTCGAAGTAGTCCATTTTCAACAGCATCTTGGTCAGGACCTGGCGCTCATTCTCCTTCATCTGCTCAATATCCTGCCGGATACCGGCAAACACCGCCAGATTGGCCAGGGCCTGAAGTTCCTTATCCTTACCATAAGCCTCGATCAGCCCGGAGATGTTCTTCCTCTGGTCCGGGCGGGACAATGCCAGGATAAAAGGCTTGTCCGGATTATTCCAGAAACGCTGTAACTCGTGGAGCAGGGCCACCCTGGTCTGCCTGGCCTCATCGCCCATTTTCCCGGGATCCAGTTCATAGTTATAATAGGGGAAGAACTTGTCAATATCTATCCCCGGAGGTATTACGGTATAGGATCCCTTGCGGTAATTGTTATAGAGCCCGTACTGATCCTCTATTTCCTGGCGGGTGGAGGCAATTATAAGTGAAGCTGAGGCGATTATCTCCTCTTCCACCCCGATCCGGGTATCCATCCTGTACTGACGGTTAATTTCCGCTTCCCCCATACCTTCATTCAAAAGCTTGGCCTTTTTGTTACGCCCCAGGGAATGGCCGGTAAAAATAAAAGGTGCCTTGAAACTGTCCGCCAGTTCCATGGCCACATAACCACCGTCCGGGTAATGGCCATGGAAAACATCCGGTATGCGCCCTTCCTTTTTGATAAACTTCAATGCCTTATCAACCATCTCGTCCAGATAGGGCCACAATCTCTCTTTACGAATATACTTCTTTCCACCGCAGCGTATTCTGACGATACGGGCCTTATCCCCCAGATCCTCGATGGTCCGGGCATAATCAGAACTGACCGATTTATCATCTATAAAACGGGTTACCAGATCCACCCGGGCTACCCCGGGCTGCCGGCCCAGATGTCTGGCCAGCTCCAGAACGTACAACACCTGGCCGCCGGTATCTGCGTCCCGGCCCAGTTCCGGTTGACTTCCGCGAATAAGACCATGAATGCTGAAAAACTGAATATAAAGCCCTTCCTCTTCCATCACTCATTCTCCAGCTTAATCTCTTCGGGAATAAAGGGGGTGGCACCGTTACTTCCGGCGACATAAGCCCCCCGGAGATTGGCGGATTTCAGACAGTCCTGCCAGGACCTGCCATGAATAATACCGTAAATGAGGTCGGCAAAAAAGGCATCCCCGGCGCCTACAGTATCTGATACCCTGACCTGAAAACCGGGATGCTCCCAGACCCCATCGTCGGTTATCAGCATGCTTCCCTGTCTGCCGCAGCTGACAGAGAGAGCCTTAAGATTATAGGCATTAACAAGCCTCCCGCCCTGGGCAGTCGCCTCCCTTTCCCGCCAGGTCAGCCAGGAGCAGATGGTCTGCAGTTCCTCCTCATTGGCCTTTACCACGTCCGCAGCCTCCAGGGAGTCAAAGACAATGTCCCTGCCGGTATGAGGGGGACGGAGATTGACGTCGTAGAATCTGAGGTCAGCCAAGGACCACAAGGAGCGGATCGCCCGGCGGCTTTGAGGGGCACGCTGGGCCAGACTGCCAAAGACCAGATAGAAAGGTGTACTTCCGGAAAGACCGGGACCGACATCTTCAATAAAGTCCCAGGCCGCCGGCTTTACAATATCAAAGGACGGTTCGTCGTTACTGTCTATATATACCCTCACCTGGCCGGTCTGATAATAATCGTCCTGCTGGATGCCGCTGACGGATAAACCGAGGGACTCGATTCGTTCCAGAGTCTCCCGGGCCAGTTCATCACTGCCGACCCGACTGATCAATTTCACCTCTTCTCCCAAGGCCTTAAGGTGATAGGCCACGTTAAGAGGAGCTCCTCCCAGAACTTTTCCTTCGGAAAATATATCCCAGACAACCTCACCGATCGAGATAATCATGGCAATCCGATCTTTATTCCCCGGCAAAGACCCGGGTTATGCTCCCGGCCATAGCCTCCAGATCATCATCACTTACCGTTCGCATATCCAAAAGCATCCGATCGTTTTCCACCCGGCCGATCACCGGCAGGGAGGCCTTTCGCAGGCCGTACTCAAGCTCACTGATCTTCATCGAAAAAGGGGATAGAGACAGAGCCCGGCTTTCCAGCCCCTGTTCCGGCATGGCTCCCCCCCCTACCCGGGACTGGACCGGGACTATCTCCATAGTGCAGTACGGGGCCAGTTTCTCCTGCACCATTGCCAGCAGGCGCCGGGCCCGTTCCTCCACTTCCTCCAGGGGGGTTCCCATCAGGGCCAGAGTGGGAATCACTTTTCTGGCCTTTTCCTCATCAAAATAGAGGCGAAAGATGGATTCCAGACCAGCCAGGGTGAACTTATCTATCCTCAAGGCCCGATTCAGGGGATTGGCCTTGATCTTCTCAATAATCTTTTTCTTTCCCACAATCAGACCGGCCTGGGGCCCGCCCAGGAGTTTATCGCCGCTAAAGGTCACCACATCGACCCCCTCCCGGACCGCCTCCTGAACAGTGGGTTCGTGCTCCAGGCCGTATGCCGTGAGATCAACCAGGCTACCGCTGCCCAGATCTTCCATTACCGGCAGGTCGTACCTGGCCCCTAACTCCACCATCTCCCGCAGCGGGACCTCGGAGGTGAAACCGATTATTCTGTAGTTGCTCATATGGACCTTGAGGAGGAGAGCGGTGCTTTCGGTAATCGCCTCTTCATAGTCCTGCAGATGGGTACGGTTGGTGGCCCCCACTTCAACCAGACGGCCGCCGCTTTTTTCCATTACCTCGGGAATCCGGAAAGACCCGCCTATTTCCACCAGCTGACCCCGGGAGACGATCACCTCCCGGTCCTTGGCCAGAGTATCCAGAACCAGGAGGACTGCGGCGGCATTATTGTTCACCACCAGACCGGCCTCAGCTCCGGTCAGCTCACAGAGCAGATCCTCCACCAGGGAATAACGGCTCCCCCTCTTGCCGGTCGCCAGGTCGAATTCAAGGTTGGAATAACGCTTTCCCACCCGGTCCAGATCAGCCATGGCTTCTTCGGGAAGCAGGGAACGGCCCATATTGGTATGAATGATAACCCCGGTGGCATTAACCACGCTGCGGAAGTTGGGAGTCTGTTTTTCAGCCAGTCGACTCTCAAACTTAGGGATCAGGACCTCTTTTTTGAGGTCCCCGGGATGGCGCTTCTCCCCGTGGATTATGGCCCGGCGCTCCTCGGTCAGAATCTCCTGGACTGCCCTCTTGACAAAGGTTTTAGGGGCGTCAACCTTCCCTTCCACCCAGGCCAGGAATTCATCGACCTTGGGGATACTGCGCAGCAGCTCTTTCATTTCTTCAGAATACGGCGTCTTGTTTTCAGACATAACAGAAATTCTCTATTTTAATACTTTCTCTTTTATTTTTCCTCTTACAACCTGACCTCGATCTCCTTTTCCGAATCAGGAAACAGTAAGAATGAATCCCGCTTTACCTTTACCCTGACAGTATCCCCTTTCTCCTTATAAAGAAGAACGATCTTGATATCTTCAACATTATTCACCTCTTGGTCGTCAAGAGCAAGAATAACGTCCTTCTTTTTCAGGCCGTCTCTACGGGCCGGACTGCGGCCATGGGTAAATCCGGATACGGTCAGTCCCTCCTCCCCGCTTTTGAGCTTCACTCCCAGCATAGGAGACTTTTCCACATCGAATGCCGGAGTAAAAAACAGGTAGTCGGCTTCATCGTCGCTCAGCTTTTCTTCTCCTCCAGTATTAAGGGCCACACTCTGGGCCACTTCGATCCTCCGGCTCACTCGGGGTGGAATACCGGTCTTTTTATTGACGTGACCGCCACCCGCCAAGACCACCATTTTACTGCCGGGATTTTCCCTGAGATAATCGGCCACTTTCTCAGCCATGGTTTCATCCCAAAGGGCCTGGGCCTGAACGAAACCGGACATCCCTCCATTATTAAAATGGGGCCCCTGATGCTGTTTGAAGACATCTCCCAATCTTTCCCGGTAACCTTCCATGGAAAGGTCCATGCTTGCGGGAAGATTCTTTTTGACTTCCTCGTCAAGGGCGGAGATTCCGCCTTGGCGAAAAGTGGTGTTAACTATATTCCTATCCAGATTCAGGCCTAAAACCGGGATGTCGTGCTTTCTGGCAAACTGCATTATATTCTGATAAAACCGGTAATCGTATCCCCAGTTCTGAAAATAATCAACCTCCTTTAAAAACTGACGCTCGTCTATTTCCCCTCTGATATACTTATCCAGAGTCTCCTGAACCCCGGCCGGAAACATTTCCATACCGATAGCCATTTCAGGATGGCGCTGATACAAAGCCCGAATAACCCTCATCTGCAACTGGTGGTCGGCAAATCTGACATGGGTCTCACCCACATATATAACCCGGCTTTCCGCCATTTTCTCCATAATGTCCCCAAAATCCTGGTGCTCGGAAAGGGCTATACCGCCAGGGGTCTTATCCAGATTGCGGACAATGCCCCGGCTGCTTCCGGGGATTTCCTTCTTGAGGTTCCTGCCTTCCTGAAAATGGAGGATACCGTATTTTCCGTAATGACGCAGTTTTTCGGCCACCGCCTCCACCTCCCGCCTGTCGGAGGCCTGATTAATGACCGCCACCTCATCCAGATTCAGGGGATTCTTTCTGACCTCCAGGCTGAACCCCTTATCTGCCAGATCAACTTTACCAAAGATGGAACGGCAGGCCCCCGAGTCTTCACCCAAAAACAACAGGGAACTGCCCTCCATTTCCTTTTCATCTAAATTCTCATCCTTAACGACCCGACCGCCGAGTCTTTCCACCATCTCAATCATGGGAGCATAAAGCTCCTCTTTACCCTCTTCTATTACCGCCAGTTTGTCCCCGGCTCCCAGAAAGGCGGACCAGACCGGGGGAAGTTCGTCCTCAGCAAGGGGGCGCATCAAATCATATCCCGGATCTACCACCAGCCGGGTGGGATAATCGGGAAGTTCCAGAGAAACAGAAACCCTGTCGCTTTCCATCTTCACTTTCTTGTTTACAGTACCGCTCTCAGTATGCACCCGGACCGGAATAATCAGGTTATAGGGCTTGCTGTTTTTCTGGGCAATATCAAAAGAGAGATGCAGGTCTCCTCCGTCTTCCTGAAAATCCAGATTACTGATTTCCAGAACCGGAACATCGCTTCTGTTCAGCCACTGAGCGAAAAAGACAGAGAGGTCCATACCAGAGACCTCGGAAAAAGTCTCCTCTATTTCCTGCCAGCCGGCCCGGCCGTATTTATTGTTCTCATAAAACCGCCTGAGGGATTTCCTGAAGTCGTCTTCCCCCACCCGATTACGCAGCATATGAAAGATCATGGAACATTTATTATAACCCACAGCGCGTTTAGCCTGATCAGCCACATTATGACCTCCCGGATTGGTAAAGTCCTTAACCGTGAGGGTGTTGTTGCCGTCGACATGATTCTGATACTTAACCAGTTGGCTTTTCCGGAAATCAGCCCCTTCCCCTTTATCAGCGGCATAGGCTTGATCAGCCAGGTAAGTGGACAGACCTTCCACCCAGTTGCCCTGTTCCGGAACGGCCTGTACGGCATTTCCCAGCCAGCTGTGCAGGACCTCATGGCCCAGAGAGGTATCCAGGATAAAGGGAAGACGGACCACCTGCTGGCCCAGGAGAGTGAAAGTGGGCATGGCGAATCCCGTAGGCCGCCTGTTTTCGACTATGGAGAAACGTCCGTAAGGATATTCACCAAAGAGTCCTATATATCTTTCCAGATAATTGCGGGCCTTCTTGCGATAGGAGGCTGCCAGATCCTTATCCTCCTCAAAGAAATAAGAGGCCAGGACTTTGCCGTCGCTGAATTCCTCTTCCACCACCTCATAGGGACCGGCGATGAAGTGAAGATAAGAGAGGGGATGAGGAAAATGAAAGGTTACCTGTTTTTGTCCGTCCTTTTGTTCAGTCTCGATCCGGTCGGCCTCGGAAACCGCGGCAAAACCGGAAGGGATAAGGGCTTTGAGCGAGTAGTCCGCCTCGGATGCGGGCCGGGGATACCAAGTCCCCTGCAGGGTGATGCCTTCCGGACCAATCAAAGAGCTTCCCTCCTCTCCTGCTTTTTTCTTCCAGGAAAGGGAAACCAGGCGCTTGTTCTCTTCTGTGGGAATTGTCATTATCCCCTCTTTATCAGGGTCTTTTTCCAGACTGCTGCCGCCCACCTTGACCCGGAGGTCGTCCAGCCCGGAGACAAGCAGTTTCATGCCGTGCCCTGCCGGTAGATTGAAATCCGCCTCTCCGATCAGGATGCTTTTATCCACCTCGAAATCCACGGTCATCTCGTATTCAAGAGGAACGCTGTGAGCATAGACACTGCCGCTGAAGAGAAAAGCCAGGGAAAAGAGAATAAAAAAGCCGGCCAGGTCTTTTGTTATACTGACACTACTGCATAATTCTTTCATAAGAAATATTCCTGTTGATAGGATTCAAGATTCAGGTTTCAGCACAGAGATATTAACAAGGGCAGCTAAACATTACATTCATCTGCTTAAAGACATCCTCTGCTCCAGAAAAGTTCCCGATGACCATCTACTGGTTTACAGTTGGTTTAAGCAGTAAAATCATATAGTAACACAGTATACCTGATAATTTCAGAAAAACAAATGATGTTAAGGCAGGAAGAAGGTTTGATTTATGAATTCTGCTTGACATTAACCATATAATATTTAATTATAATATTTATATTAAGGGGTGCGTTATGGCTATCAGCATTAACAACGATCAATCTTCATTTTTCGCTGCCAATCAAATCCAGCAAGGCAGCCGGACCTTGGATAACTCCCTGGAATCCATTTCCAGCGGCAAACGGATAAACAAGGCAGCAGACGATGCCGCCGGCATGACTATTGCCAACAGCCTGGACAGCCAGGCCCGTGGTCTCGGACAGTCAGTACGTAATGCCAACGATGCTGTATCCATAACCCAAATAGCAGACGGTGCTCTCCAGGAATCCGCCAATCTTGTCCAGAATATCCGGGAAAACGCCCTGCAGGCTGCTAATGCCAGCCAAAGCCGGGAAAGCCGTCAGGCCCTGCAGGCCGAGATAGACCAGTCCCTGGAGCAGCTGGACAGCATTGCCGACAATACCAGCTACAACAACCAAAGTCTGTTAAACGGCTCCTTTACCAACCAGAATTTCCAGATCGGCCCGGAAAAGGGCAACAGGGTGGATATTTCCATTAACTCCACCCGGAGCGATCAACTGGGGAGCAACGAAACGGGGAATCTGGCCGGTACAGACGTCACGACCCGGGAAGGCGCCCGGAATGCGATCCAGGTAGCTGATCAGGCCCTTAGTCAACTAAACAGCAGCCGGTCCGAGCTTGGTTCCACCCAGAATCAGCTGAACTCCGCCATCAACAATCTGGCCACCACCGAAATCAACACCCGCGGGGCGGAATCAGAGATAAGGGACATTGACTTGGCGGAAGAAATGATGAACTTCAACCAGACCAAGGCCCTGAACCAGGCCAGGATCTTTACCCAGAGTCAGGCCCAGGCGGTCAACCGGCAGAACATGGTCAGCCTGCTCCAGGGTTGATAATAAGTTGAGGTAAGTATAACATAGATATCAGAAAGACCCTCTCCATACTTGTAGGCCTTATACCTGTACTTCTGTGCGGACATGCCCAGTCCCGCCCATCTTCGCCCGAACAAACCCAATCCCTGATCGAAAAAGGCGGTCTCGTGTTGAACCGCCCCGGTCTGCCCCCTATTAAGTACAACAGCCAGGCCCGCCTGATTCCGGCCAGTATCCTGAAAATCGCCACAGCCGCAGAAGCCCTCTCCGTGCTGGGACCTGATTTCCGTTTCCGGACAGAGTTCTATCAGACTCCGGAAGGGGATCTGATCATCAAAGGGCTTGGCGATCCTTTTCTAACCTCGGAAGAGATAGCCCTGATCAGCGGGAGACTCTCACAGCGTCTCAACACCATACCTACCAGGATTCTGATCGACCAGTCCGCCTTTGAGCTAAACGGCAGGGCCGAAGGCACGGAAAGCAGCCTGAACCCTTATGACGCCGGCAATGCCGCCCTGGCCGTCAATTTCAACACTATCAAGATAAAGGTGGCGGACGACCGGACCATCTCCTCCGCCGAACCCCAGACCCCTACCCTGCCGATTATGCAGGTTTTCGGTGGTAAGAAGGAACCAGGCAAGCACCGGCTCAATATCTCCGGATCTGAAAACAGCGCCGGCAGATATGCCGGTCAACTTCTGGCCGCTTCTCTAATCCCGAAGATCAGCCTTGATTCAAAAACACCGGAACTCTGCCCGATCAGCACTTTTGAGGGGAAGCTTCCTCCGGAACCCGTATATGTCCACTACTCTTCCAGAAAACTTACCGAAGTGGTGGAGGCTATGCTCCTCTACTCCAACAACTTTATCGCCAACCAGCTCTTTCTGGTCTGCGGGGCCCGGAAGTACGGCTATCCTGCTACCTGGGCCAAAGGCAGGCAGGCCCTCAACCGGTTCCTGGGCCGGGACCTCGGCCTGCCTGAACATTCCTTCCGGATCAAGGAGGGGGCAGGCATCTCCAAAGACAATCTTCTGACTGCAGAGGCCATGCTCAGGATAATAAAAGAGTTCCGACCCTACGCCCACCTGCTGCCGGATTATCAGGGGCATCTCCTCAAGACCGGGACCATGACAGGAGTCTACAACTATGCCGGCTATCACAGAACGGACAAAGGCCTCCGGCCCCTGGTTATTATGCTGAATCAGGAAGAAAACAACCGGGACCGCCTGCTCCGGTTGATCCTGGATCAGGACAACATCCCGAGCTTACCATAAAAAAAACAAGAAGTTCCAAGACATCTTTTCCACCCGGAATACTTGGACCTTACTCCACCTTGTGAGAATTGCCGTTGTATGCTGTTTCATCAAGCCGGATATTCTCCTTAACTTTTATATCTTCTATGCTCAAACCGTTCCAATCTACAGCCAACCATTGACTTCCCGTTATTTTGCCGGCAGCCTCCCTGAGCGGAATAAATAAAGGATGACTGAATCAGAGGCTATTCCAGTTCCAATTGGCCGGAATCAATATGAATCTTCAGCTCTTTTAAAAGCTGGGAAAGCTCCCTCTGGCGACTTTCCTTTAATTGCAACCATATTTTCTGACAGTTGTCGCAACCGGCTGCATCCTCCATATATTTGTCATACCTATAAAGGCTCCGGGAGATAATGGAGATGGTTTCGATCAAATTGTAATTAAAATTCTTAAGCATTGTTATCCTCTTTCTTCATTGATTCTGTCTTTATCTGTTAATCTTTTTCAGCCAGATCTTTCTTCCCGGGGACCGGACAGACAGAAAACATCCTGTCTGTCCGGCTGCAAGTCCCTGTTTACAGACAGCGGAGAAAAGCGACCAAGGCCTGCCTTTCCTCCTTGTTGAGATCAAGGTCGGTGACGATATTGAAAAACTCCACCGTATCCTCAAGGGTCATAAGCCGGCCGTCATGCATGTAAGGAGGGGAATCCTTGATGCCGCGCAGGGTAAAGGTCTTGATCGGCCCCGCGCCGGTTATCCATTTCTTGTTGCTCATGTGCGGCTCGTAGAAACGATCCACCTTGAGATCATGCATCTTGTCATCCATATAGGTAGGCGCGGGATGACACTCGTCGCAGCGTCCCTTGCCGAAAAAGACCTCTTCTCCCTTGAGCTCCTTCTCGGTGGCCTTTTCCGGTATGAGACGGCCGAAAGAATCCAGCTTGGGTGTAGGGGGAAAATCGAAGATATTCTGCATCTGGGCCATCATGGCCACCTGACTGGAGCGGTCGGGAAGATTCACCCCCTTCTTGCCTGCGGTCACCTGGTCGCCGTCAAAATAGGCGGTACGCTGCTCGAATTCCGTGAAGTCCTCCACCGAACGGAGAGAACGCTTGGAGCCGTGGATCTGCTGATTGAACATACCTCTGAGACTGACCGTATCAAGCCTCAGACGGGCAATATGGGGCCTGGTATCAGGATTGAGATGAAAAGCCGCATTGGTATGACCGTTGGCGTGACAGTCCAGACAGGCGATTCCCAGGGAAGGCTCCTCAACCTTACGGTCTTCAGTCTGGTTGAACTGCTGCTGAGGGAAGGGAGTAAGCAGGAGCCGCAGTCCTTCCATCTGCACCGGGGTCAGAAGGCCGTGCATGATTTCATAGTAATTGTCGATGGAAAGCAGTTTGCCCTGGGAGACATCACCCAAATCAGGCCTGGTGGTCAGAAAAATGGGAGGGGGAAACTCCGGGAGGAGATGTTCGGGCAGATCAAACTCAACGTCGAAGCGCTCGAGATTACGGTCTTCCAGTTTCCTGATCTCCTTGATATGATCAGTTGGAATAACCTGGCCGCCGGTCTCGTGCTTGACATGGGGTAGAGGCATAAAGCCTTCCGGGAAAACGCCCTGCTCGCGGATCTCTTCGGCTGACATCTCGGAGAGTTTCTCCCAGGTCATTCCCTCGGGGAGCTTGACCCGAACCCCTTCCTGGACCGGCTTTCTCCCCGCAGACATCATGACCTCGGAAGGATTGTCGCTCAGATCATAGCGGCGCTCAAGGAGTTTTTCCTGGCGCTCCATGATCTCCGGCTTCATTTCCTTATCTTTTTTCATCATGGTGTCGAAATCCTGGTCCATCATCACCGGCAGATAAGTCTCGTGAACAGGATCTACGTCACCGGGAATACCCATCTTTTCATTGCTCTCGTACCCGCCGCCCTGGGCCTGGCTCGAAGCCAGCAAAACAGCGGCGGAAAAAAGCGCAGCTTTAGCTAAGATTCGTCTCTTCTTCATCTTTCAACCTCCTTTTTCCTGTTATCACATTTTTTTCATTAAATAGGGAAATGGAAAAGATTTTCGCACTCTTCCACTCCATCTCTATATTACAGAGTAAGTTGTTTAAAAGAGCTATGTCAAATAGATTCTAACAGGAATGTTAGCCAGGAATCAGGATGGGGGAGTACGGTGGGCGGAGAGGTGTGGAGCTTTTTTATAAACTAAATAAACCAATAGGAAACAATGGAGACAAAATCAGCTGAAAACCGTGATCCGGTCTCCTCTGCTGACCACTCCGTCTTCCACTACCCGGGCAAATATACCTTTCCTGGGCATGACGCAGTCACCCAGTCTTTTAAAAATCTCGCACTTGTTATGACATTTCTTGCCGATTTGGATGATCTCAAGGACCACTTCCGGACCCACTGTCATTTTGGTGCCCAAGGGGAGAGTCTCAAGCTCTATACCCGAGGTGGTCAGATTTTCCGCAAAGTCTCCGGGATTAAGATCCAGGGAGCCCTTCCCTTCTTCGATGGCTTCCAGGGCAAGGAGGCTCACCTCCCGCCAGCTCCCGGCATGGGCATCATTTACCAGACCGTGGTCGATCCTGAGTTCCGCCTCTTCCACCTGCTCCTTGGCCGTATGTTTACCGGGACTGAGGCAAACCGCCGCCAGTACTCCCTGCTGTCTCGCCTCTGCTGCTGAATCAGTCATAATTTTTTTCTCCTTTAAGTAAGGGCAAGCATCCTCTCCAGAGCCTTCCCGGCCTGTTTCTTTATCTCTTCCGGAACAGTTACCACATTATGCTCGCCCAAATGTTCCAGGGTGTAACACAGCTTTTCCAGATTAATTTTGGCCATGTTGGGACAGACCGACTTGGAAAGGGGCAAAATCTCCCGGTCCGGATATTGAAGCTGCAACCTGTGGACCAGATTGTACTCTGTGCCGATCACTATTTCCTCACCGGGTGCAGCATCTTCCACATATTTGATGATAAACTCGGTGGAACCCGCGGCATCCGCTTCCGAAACCACTTCAGGGGTGCATTCCGGATGGACCACTATCCTGGCCTTCGGCCGGGCTTCTCTCATTTCTCTGACCTGTTCGGCCTTGAATCTGGTATGAACCAGACAATAGCCCTTCCAGAGAATAATCCGGGCGTTCTCCAGGTCCTTCCCGGAATTGCCCCCCAAAGGGAATTCCGGATCCCAGACCGCAATCTCCCCGGCGGAGATACCAAGCTTATGGGCGGTATTTCGTCCCAGATATTCGTCAGGCAGGAAAAAGATTCTCTCCCTTCTCTCAAGGGCCCAGGAAAAGGCGGATGAAGCACTGGATGAAGTACAGGAAGTTCCCTCATTGCGGCCGCAGAAGGCTTTGATAGCTGCCTCGGAATTAATATAGCAGATGGGGGTCACTGCATCCGGACCGAAAAAATCGATCAACTCCTGCCAACTCCGTTCGACAATATAGGGGTCGGCCATATCCGCCATCCAACAGCCCGCTTCTATATCCGGGATCTGCACGGTCTGCCCGGGCCGGGCCAGAATGGCGGCGCTTTCCGCCATAAAATGGACGCCGCAGAAAACAATATATTCCGCCTCTTCATCCGCCACCGCAATCCGGGACAATCCGAAGGAATCCCCGACATAATCGCCCAGTTCCACAATTTCCTTGTTCTGATAATGATGGGTCAGGATAATCAGCCTGCCGCCCAGCTCCTTCTTGATCTCTTTTATCCGTTCCCTGAACTGGTTCCCCATTCTGCCACCAACTTTCTATTATCATAAACAGGCAGCTTCCGGCCTGTTAAGCCTTCAGACTATGGCCGCAGTGCATGCAGAAACTGGCCTGGGCGGGATTTTCACCCCGGCACTCCGGACAGACATTTTCTTTGTCTTCAGGCTCCTGCACTTCTCCGGCAGCCTCTACCTCCCGGCTCTCCGGCCCGGAATCCCGGGATTTCAGGCCGTCCCTTTTGGCCTCATAGTCCTCTATGGCCTTGAGCAGGGCATCGGCTCCGAGGTTGGAGCAGTGCATCTTCTCCTTGGGCAAGCCGCCAAGCTCTTCAGCTGCTGCTTTTTTACTTATTTTTTTTGCCTCCTCCAGGGTAAGCCCCTTGGTCATCTCGGAGACAATGCTGGAGACGGCGATCGCAGCCACACAGCCGAAAGTCTTGTACTTCAGGTCCGTGATCCGGTCATCTTCGACCTTGATATATACGGTCATCATGTCCCCGCAAGCGGGATTGCCGACTTCCCCTATACCGTCCGCGTCCGGCATTTCCCCTATGTTGCGGGGTTTGGCGAAATGATCCATAACTTTCTTGGTATACATAACAATTCTCCTTAACTGTATATGTTCAGCGGCCTCAACTCCCCGCTGCTCCTTCTTTCTCCTCCTTCCACAGGGGTGACATCATTCTGAGTCTCTCCACTGCCGGGGGAAGGCCCTCCAGAACACGGTCAATATCCTCCTGGCTGTTGGTCCGGTTCATGGTGAAAACCAGTGAACCCTGGGCCACGTCCGAGGCGATTCCCAGGGCACCGAGCACCGGAGACAACTTAAGGGCCTTGGAAGCGCAGGCGGAGCCGGTATTGGCATAAATTCCACTCTGACTGAGGAGAAAGACCAGAGACTCTCCCTCTACAGCCTGGAAGCAGAAACTGGCATGGCCCGGCAGCCGGTGCTCGTGATGGCCGGTAAAAGTCACCTTGGGAATCCGGTCCCTGACCCCGTTAATCAGGCCATCCCTCAACAATTCCAGCTTGTTCCGATTTTCCTGCAATTCCTGGCCCGCCAGTTCAGCGGCAACTCCGAATCCCACAATACCGGGAACATTCTCGGTTCCGGCTCTCATCCCCTTTTCCTGAATGCCGCCGTGGATAAGAGGCATGAGCCGGACATTCTTGCGGACATACAGTGCCCCCATTCCCTTCGGCCCCTGCAGGGGCTGGGCGGATATAGTCAAAAGGTCCACTCCCAGTGCTTCCACATCAAGGGGGATCTGGCCTACAGAGGCCACACAGTCGGTGTGAAAAAGGATCCCTTTTTCCCGGCAGATGCCGGCCAGCTCAGCTATGGGCTGAACCGTACCGATTTCATTGTTGGCGTGCATTATGGAAACCAGCACGGTGTTGTCGTCCAAAATTTGGGACAGCTTTTCCGGATTTACCCAGCCGTAGTCGTCCACAGGCAGAAAGGCAACCTCAAAGTCGAGCCGCTCCAGAAAACGGGCGGCGTTTAAAACGCTGTGATGCTCCACTCCGGAAACAACCACCCTGTTGCCCTTTTTACGGTTGGCCAGAGCCGCTCCTTTGACAGCCATGTTATTGGCCTCCGCCCCGGAAGAGGTGAAGGCCAAACGCTCACCGGTGGCTCCAATCAGCCAGGCAACCTGAGCCCTGGCCTCCTCAATCTTCTCCCTGACCCCGGTTCCCAGATCATAAACCGTGGAAGGGTTGGCAAAAAACTCATCGTAATATGGTTCCATGGCTCGAACCACCTCTTTGCGAAGCGGGGTGGCTGAGGCATGATCTAAATATGTCATGGTCATTTCCGTTCTCCTTTGGGATTCCCTTCTTCAGGCCTGTCAGACCCTATTTCTTTTTCCTGATATAGAGCTTGTAGCAATCCTCGTCCTCTTCCATCCCAAGAAACTCCTGGCCGCACTGCTCACACCAGTTAGGAATGTCCTCCAGGGCCTGATCATAATCGGTAAGAACCTCAAGGACCTGCCCCTTTTTCATGCAATTCAGTTTGTCTCCGGGCTCCAGAAGGTGCATGGGGCACATCCGGCAGACTAAATCCAGCTTGTCGTCGGCTTTCTGGTCTTTAACGAATTTCATATTAAACTCCCTGGTTGATAATCGGCTTAAATCTATATCATTTTAATATAATATAGTGCTCTTTTCCCTACTGTCAAGAAGGATTTAAAAGAATCTGACAACAATATCAAGGCTGATTAAAGAGACGGGGAAACACAAGCTGCTTGACATTGTATAGTGTTTAAGATTATTATTTCGTGTTTATTGTCAAAAGGATTTATTAAACCTATTTATAAGAGATATTAATATATGCGCTTGACTACCAGAAGCAGATACGGAACCAGGTTGATCCTTGATATCGCCCAACATCAGGATCAGGGACCGGTACAGGTTGGTGACATTGCCAAGAGAGAGGAACTTTCGGTAAAGTATCTGGAACTCCTGATCAGAAGTCTCCGCCAGGCCGGTTTTCTCAAAAGTGTGCGCGGGGCCAAAGGCGGTCACCTGCTCACCAAGCCACCCGAAGAAATCAGAATAGGGGAGATTGTCAAGGTACTGGAAGGTGACACCGTTATTGTGGACTGCTCCAAAGACAACGAGCACTGCTCCCGCAAAGACAGATGCTCCACTCTGCCGCTCTGGCAGGAAATCGAACAACTGGTCAATGATAAGCTCTACTCAGTCACTGTGCGGGATCTTATGGACAGAGAATCCGGGCTGTCAGCCAGCAGAGATTAAGGCCCGGAAGCGGAAACCACGGGATAACACCGTTAATCAAACGCGAATCCAAACCCATAGCGCCGGTGAAGCCTTCCATTGCCGGATTTTATTGTCAGGCAACTTTACCTTTATTTGAACATCACCCTATTTTCACCTCAAACTGTACTTACCGTCCTAAAATAATATCAGGCGCTACAAGGGAAGTCCACTTGGAAGGATTATTTAGGAGAATTATTTTGAGAGGAAAAGCTTAATACAGTCCGTATAAGCCCTTTGCAAGCTCTTAAGACGATAATCTTATGAGCTTTTATATACAACGAAAGGCTTTTCTACTGTTTAGTATATGCTTGCTTTTTAAGAAGCAAAACCCTCCGTTTTTGAATTCGTGACTCAAAAGCCGGGTTGTATTACACTACATGGTT
>JBKHJR010000067.1:0-14465 GCA_046537975.1 Desulfurivibrionaceae bacterium | reverse complement strand
GGCTAAAACTCTGCAGGAAACGGTACGAAATGTTGATCTTGTAGCCAGATATGGAGGCGAAGAGTTTGCCTTGGTCCTGGAAGCCTCAGATGAAAAAGGAGGTGTTGTCCAGGCGGAAAGGGTAAGAAAGGCAGTGGAATCACTTAATTTCAGGGTTAAAGGCGACCAGGTCGGTGTAACTCTTTCTTTGGGAATAGCTGTTTTCCCTCAAGATAGTGAAGATAAGAATGTCATAGTTGACAAAGCTGATCAGGCTCTCTACTATGCCAAAAAAAGGGGGCGTAACAAAGCGGTTCCCTATTCAGTATTCCGGAATAATCCATGAAGACGGTGTCTGTTCCTGCTCCGCTCAATGGCGAAAATTTCTCATGGGAATTTCCAGCAGGTATGATAATTTTTTTGAACTTGGAGATTGTGCTGCAATAGTAAACAGTGCTTACTGATTTTAGGTAGGAGGCATAAATCTCGAATTCTGATCCTGAACCTTTTCTTCCGGATTTTAAAATCAAAAGTATCCAGGCAAGAAAGAATATTCCGGTTGTGACCGATTTTAAAAAGAAAGCTTCCGATAATAAAAAATAAAATATGAGGCTCCGGCCCCAGCCGGGATAAGTACATGTTTAATCATCTGAAGATGATCAAGTGGAAGAAAGTCCTCAAAGACAAAAGAAAAAAATCGAAATAACTGACAGAGATTGTTTTTATGGGCGATAACAGTAGCGGTAAATATAAGGGAGAACGTCATCATGGTCCGGCCCATAATTCTCCCTACCCGGTAAGCAGGCTTGCTCCACCTATAGATCTGGTGGATATGGCAAAGGAGATCGAGCAGGCGGATAACATGGTTAACACCCGGGTCAGCTCAAAGCTCCAGGTAATTGCCGATCAGATCAGAGGCCTGCAGGAGGAGGCCCGCCAGGTTCTGGAAGAAGGGAGTCGCGATCAGGATCTTCACCGGGTTCCCTGTCACTTCAAAAGGGTACCCGGCCATATCTACCATCTTTATCAGAAAGAAGACGGCAGTCGCTACTTTTCCATGCTTTCTCCCGAGGACTGGAATAATTCGCCTCCCCATACCTTCCGAGGCTCTTATATGCTGGGAGCTGATCAGTCCTGGACCCCGGTGGAGGAGTTAGGTAAAGAGGATGACAGCAGGCAATTGGTCCGGAGACTTCTGGGTGAGGAATAACATCCCTGATTCCACTATTGCCGCTATTGCCACACCCCCTGGATCCGGCGGCATAGGAATAATCCGTATAAGTGGTTCCGATGCCTTCCGGATTCTGACCACCCTCTTTTCTCCGGAAAACTCAAGTGGTATCTATCAGAGCCATAAGCTTTATCATGGCTGGCTGTGCAATAAAGACCGGGAGCGGGTTATTGACGAGGTGCTGGTGACCCACATGAAGGCGCCCAAGACTTATACCAGGGAGGATGTAGCTGAGATCCATTGCCATTCCAGCTATCCGGTAATGGAGGAGATCCTGGAAGAGGTCCTGGAATGCGGAGCCAGGCTGGCTGAGCCGGGGGAGTTCACCAAGCGGGCCTTTCTCAACGGCCGTATTTCCCTTTCCCAGGCGGAGGCCGTGGCTGAACTTCTTAAGGCCAGAACAAGGAAAGGGAGGGATCTGGCTCTGTCCTCCTTGCGCGGAGAATTCCAGAAGGAAGTTGAAAAGATAAGAGACGGGTTCCTGTCATTAAAGGCTACAGTGGAAGTGGCAATCGATTTCCCTGAAGAAGATGTGGAAATCCTTGATGATCTGATTTTGAAAGAAAAAGCTCAAAAGGAAATCATTGCCCCACTGGAGAGGCTGATCACTGCCTCTGATCAGGGCAAGATATATCGGGAGGGTGTGTCCCTTTTAATTCTGGGCAGGCCCAATGTCGGCAAATCCAGTCTGCTTAACCGCCTCTTGAAGGAAGACAGGGCTATCGTCTCTTCAGTGCCGGGTACCACCAGGGATACGATCGAGGAGGTTATAAATGTTAAGGGAATGGTGGCCAATATTATCGATACCGCCGGTATCAGGCATACTGAAGAGGAAGTCGAAGGTATCGGGGTTGAGAGGGCCAGGACCAAAATAGCTGATGCTGATATAATTATATTTCTGCTGGATGGTTCGGAGGACATAACCGGGGAAGACCATAACCTTTATGAATTAATCAAATCCAAACCCTTGCTGCTTGTGGTTAACAAGATAGATATCAGCAGCCATGATCCGCACCGTTTCTCCGAGTTATTTCCGGGACATCCCCTTATCCCTGTTTCTGCCTTACAGAATCTGGGGATCAAGGATCTTGAACAGGCGGTATTCGATCTGGTTGCCGGCGGCAGGGATCTGGATCCAGGCGCGGATTGTGTCCCCAATACTCGTCAGACCAGGGTGCTGAAGGACACTCTGGCAGCGGGATACCGTTTTCTGGAGGGAGTTACGGACAGGCTCCCTCCTGATCTTCTGGCTCTGGATCTACAGGCCGGTCTGGACTGTCTGGGGGATATCGTTGGGGAGACCAGTACAGAGGATGTGCTGGATCTTATTTTTCAGGAGTTCTGTCTGGGGAAATAGAATATGGACAAGACCGGTGAAGAAGATGCCAAGATATTCAGGAAGAGGCTGGAGCTGTTCCGGAAGATCGAATTCTTCAAAGATTTTGAAGACAGTGAACTTTTGCAGTTCCAGACTGTAAGTTCCTGGCTTAAGATCCCGCCGGGGACCAGGATTATCCAGGAAGGCACTTCTGAAAAGGCGTTCTATATTATCGTTCAGGGCAAGGTCTCGGTTGACAAGACCGGTCAGAAAAAAGGTGAAAGAGTGGAGTTGACCACTTTGGGTAGTGGCGATACTTTCGGTGAGATGGCCATTGTATCCGAGGTCAAGCGGACAGCCGGGGTCAGGACCGTAAGCGAGTGTTATCTGGTACGGGTAGAGCCTGATCTGCTCAGTAATGCCACGGTCTTTCTCCAGCTCAAGTTCTACCGCCGCTTCTGCGAGATCCTGGTGGAAAGGCTGATCCGTTCAAACCAGAAAGTGGCCATGTTTCTCCCCGGCGCCTCAGAAATAGAGGAAAAGTTGAAAGTGAGAGGAAAAGCAGCTGACCAAACCGGAGAAGGGCAGAAGTCAGGCCGGCAGGCAGCTGAAGAATCTCACATGGCCAAGAATAAGGATATCGATCTCTCCGGGCTGCCGCCGGTCCCGAAAAAAAAGAAAGTAGCTTCCGCTGAAATGAAGCACCGGGTCCAGTCCCGCCTGAAACTCCAGATGAATCCGGCTGTAGCCGGCCAGCTTTTCCCGCTGGTGAAGGATGAAAATACCAGTAGCAGACAATTGCTTGATTTAATTGCCCTGGATCCTGTTCTCTCCCTTAGGGTTCTGCAGGTGGCCAACTCCTCCTGGTTCATGAGAACTCTTCCGGTACAGACTTTGGCTCATGCCGTGGTTAATGTGGGTGCTTTTCATTTAAAAGAAGTTCTGGCTGAAGAGCATCTGGACATGGTAACCCTGGAGGGGTTTGGTGCTATTGATTCGCTGGCCTCTTCTTTTTGGCAGCATTCCGCGGTAGTAGGTCGTATAGCTGATCTGTTGAAAGACACGATCAGCATAAGAATGGATGAAGATTTATATCTGGCCGGTCTGATGCATGATTTAGGAACCCTGGTGTTGGATCGGGAAGAACCGGCTTTCTATCCCCAGCTCCTGAAGCCTGATTTTTTCAGCGGGAATATAAATGAACAGGAAAAGGCATATTGTGGTATAGACCATACCTGGACAGGATACTGGCACGGAGAGAAAACAGGTCTGCCAGAGGCCTATCTTGATGTGATCCTGTATCATCATGCCCCTGTTGAAGCAAAAAACAATGAACTGCTTGTTGCCCTGATTCATCTTAGTGACCTGTTTGCCAGGCACTGTGGTATATCAATGGTTTTTGAGCAGGACAAGAGCAGGGAGATTGTCGATTCTTCCGCCTGGAACATTATTCGGCAGTGGCACGAGCCTTTTCTGGAGGTTAATGTGGAAAGCTTTATCGACTCTTTCAACAGAGAGCTGGATCGTTCCTGGCAGAGTATTGTTGAGGGCCTGCCACTGTCATAAGGCACAGGAGCCATTTTTACCAAAACGCCCGGAGCGCAGGAAATGAATGGGATCAACAGTAGAGCGGCACCCGGCGATTTTCATAGCCTGGGAGGATAAACTCCGGCTTCGAACCAGTCCCTGTTCCAGAAGATTTATGCTGTGTTTTAGCTGTTGTTGGCGCCTTTCCTAATCAACAGGTTCAAAACTGTCTTTATCAGCTCCACAAACAGGGCATACCCAGTCATCCGGCAGGGCATCGAAAGAGGTCCCGGGTTCTATTCCTGATTCCGGATCACCCTGTTCGGGATCATAGACATAACCACAGATGATGCATTCATATTTTTGCATGGTTCTGCTCCTTCTTTTCAGCTTGATTATTAATGATTACTTGTAATATAAACTAATTATATTATAAATTTTATTTTCGACAAATAGATAATCCCGGGAAGTGAAAATGCTTAAGGTTTTTGTAACAGAAAGACAGTCCGGTTTCTATATCTTGTCTAACTATTAAATCAAATGACAGGCTGTTTATGCAAACCGATAAAAGGAAGATAAGTGAATATCGGCAGGAGCTCAGCAGTCAGCAGATTCAAGAGCGGGTCGCCGAGCTGGGCGTGGAGATGAATCGTGATTTAAAGGACAAGAAAGTTGTTGTTATCGGGGTGTTGAATGGGGCCTTCATCTTTATGGCTGATCTGGTCCGCCTGCTAACCATGCCTGTGGAAGTTGATTTTGTCCGGGTGGCCAGTTATGGGAACCGAAGTGTTTCCTGTGGTGAGATCAGTTGTAAGAAAGACGTGGAGCTGCCCCTGGAAAACAAACATGTTATTCTGGTTGAAGACATTGTTGATACCGGCCGAACCCTGTCCTGGCTCAAGGATTATTTCCGGGAAATGCCTGTTGCCGAAATCAAGACCTGCGCCCTTATAGATAAAAAGGAACGACGCGAAGTACCCCTGGATGTAGATTACATTGGTTTTCATCTGGAGAAAGGCTTTCTGGTGGGCTATGGCTTGGACTACAGGGAACAACACAGAAATTATCCCGCTATATATAATCTTGATAACCCCGTTTAAGTTTTAAGATGACTCTACACAGAGTTTAACCTGATGATCCCTCGTTATATATTATATTTTTAAATATCAATTTATTACCTATTAAATTAAATTAAACACCATGGATGACCCTTCTTATTTACATTATTTCTTACTATTTTTTCTATTAATATGTTCCAGTTTCTTCTCCGGGGCTGAAGTCGCCCTTGTCTCCCTGTCTGCCGCCAAAGTGAAAACCCTTGCTCAGGATAAAAGACCGGGTGCCTCTTTTGTGGCCTTTCTGAAAGACCGCCCTGAAAGACTTCTTATTATCATATTGGTGGGCAATAATGTGGTCAATATACTGATCCCGGTACTGTCAACAGTCATTTTTACAGCTCTTTTCGGCAGCCATATTCTGGGAATAATGACCGGAATACTGACCATCCTGATTCTCCTTTTCGGAGAGATACTCCCGAAAACTCTGGCCCAGAGGTATGCCGAAGGATTTAGTCTTTTTGCTGCTCCTGTTATCTTTATCCTTGGTAAGTTATTGTTCCCGGTGGTCCGCCCTTTGGAAAAGTTGTTGAAAGTGATGGGGGCTAAGGGTTTAGGTGCCGGGATGTTTTCTGATCAGGAACTGATGGCCTTAGCCGAGATAGGGGAGGAAGAGGGACAGCTCGAGTCGGAAAAGAGGCGTCGTATCGAATCTGTCCTGGAGTTCAGTGAAACAACAGCCTCAGAAGTTATGACACCAAGGCCTGATATTGCCACTTTTGCAGACACCCTGACGATCGAAGAGGCGGTTAATTACTTTACTGAAAGCACGTATAGCAGAATACCGGTGTATCATGAGACTAAGGACAAGATCTGCGGCATCCTGACCTTCCGTAATGCTGTTCTCTTAAAACAGAAATATCCCCCTGATACCCTCCTTTCCGATATCACTGTACAGTATCCTTTGTATGTCCCCCTTTCTATGCATCTGGAGGATATCTTCAAAAAGATGAAGCGCCAGAAAACTCATATGGCCATAGTAATTGACGAGCATGGAGGAACAGCCGGGCTGGTGACCATGGAAGACCTTCTTGAGGAGATCTTTGGAGAGATTCAGGATGAGACTGACCGGGAGCTTATGGAGTTCAGGAGGATTTCCGATACTGAGTGCGTGGTCCTGGGAAGTACGGATTTTGATGAAATCCACAGGGAACTGGGCTGGGACTTGCCTGATCACCTTGATGACTCTGTAGCCCGAGTTATTCTTGATCTTTTGGGAAGATTCCCGGAGCAGGGGGAAAAAGTGGAAATCGATTCTAATCTTTCAGCGGTGATTGAAAAGATGGATGACTTCAAGATCGAGTGGGTCCGCCTCATCTTCAATTCCGAGAAAGAAGAGAAGGGTGATTAGTACGGGTCTTGTACAGGTACAGGTGCCGATTGCTTTACGGCTTCCTGGATTTGCGGAAATCAGGCAAGAGAGGGAGAAACTTTTACAACCAGTTGCTAATTGCTTAAATCAGAAGATATTTAGTATACTTTAAGTATCATGTTGCCTTTGCTGAAAACGCTTGACTCCATAATCCGGGCCCGGCTGCTGGGGCTCATGATAGCCTGTGCCTTTTTAGCCGGAATGCTGGTACTGGTGCTTGCTGTCTGCCTCTCCATGCTTACCGATTACCTGGTGAGAATCGAGAGCGGTTGGCTTGACAGTCTCGTTAACTGGCTGGTAGGTCTTTTGGCCGGTGTAGGCGGCTGGTTCATGCTGCCGGCCCTGATTGTTCTTTTGGCCGGAGTCTTCCAGGAAATGGTAATAGACCGGGTGGAGAGAGAGTATTATCCGGAGGATGTCAGGCAGCAGGAACCTGGTTTATGGCCCGATCTGGTCCATGATATCAGGTTTACTGCCAAGGCCCTTTTTCTGAATGTTCTGGTTCTGCCTTTCTATCTGTTGGGGGTAGGGCCTTTTATTTCCATAATCCTCAACAGCTATCTGCTGGGCCGGGAATTTTTCGAATCCGCCGCCGGCTACCATCTGGGTAAACCTGAGGCCAGAAGAATAGAAAAACATCATAAGCTGCCGGTTTATGGGGGCGGATTTGTCATTACCTTTATTTCTCTGGTGCCGGTAGTCAATATGTTTGTTCCGATCCTGGCTGTGGTCTGGATGGTTCATGTCTATCACAGCCTTAGAGGTTGACAGGTTCTAAGTATTCAGGCTGTAAAAATATTGGTAATATGAAGTGTATTGAGAACCTGACGGTGAGGTAGGTCGTGGACAAGAAAAAAGGGAAACAGCCGGAATTTGCCAGGTTTTTTGACCCTGAACACTTTGATGAAAAGCTTCAGACAGCACTCAGAGAAAAAGGTGAGAAGATCAGCGACTCTCCCGGGACCGGAGCCTTACTGCATAAGGTGATTGATCTGCACGGCCATAATGCGTTCAACGCGGAAAGACTACTGGAGGCCTTTTTTGCAACCGCCCGGCAGGAAGGGGTGACAAAGGTTTCTGTGATTACGGGAAAGGGCATCCACTCCCGGGGAACTGCTGTACTGCCGGATCTTGCCGAACAAAAGATGCGGGAATTGCAGGCTGATGGTGTTATCAGCAGTTTTCATTGGGAAAAGGGTGAAAAAGAGATAAGTGGCAAATTGATCGCCCGATTGAAAGTTAAGAGTTAAAGGGAAGAGTCTTCAATTTTTCAAAGGAGGCTGGCTATGGCACTTTATCTGGTTCAGCACGGCAAGGCTATGACCAAGGAAACGGATCCCGAAAAAGGTCTTTCGGAAGAGGGAAGAAGCGAAGTCCAGCGTATAGCAGAGGTGGCCTCCAGGTACGGGATAAAACCGTCTGGAATCAGGCACAGCGGCAAAAAGAGGGCCAGACAGACCGCGGAGATCTTTGCCTCTATCCTGGAACCGGCCGGAGGGGTTCAGGAGATGGCCGGTCTTAAGGCCCTGGACGATCCTATGTCCCTGGCCCCGGATTTGGATAACGGGGATAACCTTATGCTGGTTAGTCACCTGCCTTTCCTGGAGAAATTGACTTCCGCTCTGGTGGTCGGTTTGCCTGAAGTTAAGGTTTTTAAATTTCAGAACGGTGGTATCGTCTGTCTGGATAAAGATGAAGATGATTCCTGGCTTATCCGCTGGGCTTTGATGCCTCGTATTGGTTGAATTTGAATTTAAATTTTAAAGGTCGCCTCGCATGCCGCATTTCGGGCTGATTGATGAGGAGAACATGGCGGAAGATGAGGTCCTGCTGATGCGGGCCAGGCTTCATCTGCGCTCCGGACGGCGCCGTCTCTACGAGGGCAAGCTGCCTGATGCTGTAGCAGTACTCTATGACGCTGTGTGGTCAGCCATGCAGTGGGTAGCCCTGAACTCGGACTGGTGGGACAGTGAGACGGTAAATCGGCAAAATGAACTCCTGGAGGACGATCTACGCCTCCACGAATTACTACAGCGGAAAGGGATCTGGCATAGGGCCCTGAACTATCATGAGCTCCGGCAGTTAGTTGAGCAGGCACTTCAAGGCAGTGTGCCTGAATTTGATCGGCAGGATCTGCTGAACCGGATTGAGGCCCTGATGACCGTTTTCGGGGTAATGCCCTTTGATGAGAATGAACTGCCTCCTGAGGCCCCGGATGCCTTTTAAGGTTTTTCAGGGTAGAAACTTCCGGGCAGCCTCAGTTGCCTGTTTTCCTCTGAAGGGAAAAAACACTGTCCACCTACCCGAATTCCCCGATTTCAGCCAGGGCCTCCTCCCGATTAAAGGGCTGGTCAATCAGAGGCTTGCTGCCAAGCACCGGAATTTTCTCTGCCATGGCAGACCTTTCCGTACTGTGGTAGAAAAGGCCGAGCGGCAATTTTTCTCCGTTTTCGAGGGCCCGCTGGAAGGCGGTCTGGCGGTCGCCGGGTTCATATTCTTCCTCCAGAAAGTAGGTGTGTTCCTTATACCATTTTACTGTGTTTATCCTGTTGAAGGTTATACAGTTCTGGAAGATATCCACCAGGGCAAAACCGGGATGGTTTACCGCTTTTTTTATCAGCTCCTTGAGGTCGGGTAATCCTTCTCCTCCGGCAAATCCCCGGGCTACAAAGCCGCAGTTCATGGCTATGGCCAGGGCCAGGGGGTTGAGAGGTTCGGAGGGGTTGCCGAAGGGCTGGGTCTTGCTGGGCAGCTCCGGCAGGGAGGTGGGGGAGGCCTGCCCCTTGGTGAGTCCGTAGATCTGGTTGTTGTGGACCAGCAGTGTTACATTGATGTTGCGGCGGATGGCATGCAGAAGATGGTTACCTCCTTCTCCGTAGCAGTCGCCGTCCCCGGCCACGGCGAGGACTCGCATATCATGATTGCTCAGGGCCAGCCCGGTGGCTACCGGCAGGGTCCTGCCGTGCAGGCCGTTGAAAGTATGGCACTTCATATAATGGGGAAGTTTGCCTGACTGGCCGATACCTGAGACCACCGCAACTTCCCCGGGGCTGAGTCCCATTTCCGCCAGGGCCTCCTGAAGGGTTTTCAGGATGGCAAAGTTCCCGCAGCCCGGGCACCAGGCGGTTTTTCTGTCTGATTTAAATTCGTTTGAGGTGCTCATCAATCTCTCCTAAAAATGGTTCCAGCAAAAAGGGCCTGCCGTCGTATTTTCTTATTGAGGCGCTGAAGGAGAAACCGGTTTCAGCCCTGATCAGCCTGGCAAATTGTCCGGATATGTTATTTTCCACACAGATGGCGAGTTTCGCCTCCTTCAGAATTGCAAGAAAATCGAATTCATCTGTGCCCGGGAAAGGCCAGAGTTCGGCAAAATGCAGGCAGGCTATCTCTTCCCGCTCAGCCAGATTGTCCACAGCCTCCCGCATTATCCCGTAAGTGGAGCCGAAGCCGGCCAGAATCACCCTTGGTTTTTCGGAGCCGTATAACTCCGGGGGTCGGATCTCTTCTTTAAGTGAAACCATTTTGCTGCTCAAGCGTTTTTCCACCATCTTTGTTCTGGTTTCAGCATCTTCGATGATATGGCCTTCTTCGTCGTGTTCGTCACTGTCAGCCACCACCAGCCCTTCTCCCTTTCCCGGTACCGCCAAGGGAGAAATGCCGCTGTTGTTCAAAGCGTAGCGTTTATAGTTCGCCGGGATCTGATTCTCTTGGCGTAATCTATGATCTTGGTATTGTAAGTTGTCCGTATTCAGTTCCGTATAGGTCCATTCCGAGTCTGCCAGGTACTGATCAGACTGGACTATTACCGGAATCTGGTATTTTTCCGCCAGTTCAAAGGCCCTGTTGGTCAGTTCCACGGCCTGCGCCGGATGTCCCGGGGCCATTAGAACCTTGGCAAATTCGCCGTGGCCGGCATGGAGGACAAAGAGCAGATCCCCCTGTTCTGTTCTGGTGGGCAGGCCGGTGGCTGGACCGGGCCGCTGAACCTCTGCTATAACCAAGGGGGTCTCGGTTATGCCAGCCAGGGACAGTCCTTCATTCATCAGGGCAAAGCCGCCGCCGGAGGTCCCGGTCATGGCCCTAACCCCACCGAAGGAGGCACCGATCGCCATATTTATGGCGGCGATTTCATCTTCTGCCTGTTCCACTACTATTCCGTGCTTTTGGGCCTTGGCAGCCAGATAGATCATGATCCCGGTGGACGGAGTCATGGGATAGGCGCTGTAGAACCGACACCCCGAAACCAGGGCCCCATAGCCGATGCCCTGGTTGCCGCTTAAGATCCTTAATTCTCCGGGTTTGCTTTTGCCGGCCTTCAATTCCCGGGGCCAGCCTCCTTGATTGTTGATATGATCTCTTCCCAGGCGGGCAGCCTCGAGGTTGTCTTCAATTATATCTTCCCCCTTTTTGGACAGTGCCTGACGGATTACTTCGTTGAAAGAATCAAGGCCCAGCCCCAGACCGCTCAGCAAGGCACCAATGGTCACAGAGTTGGCCATTATCTTGTTTATTCCGGCTTCCTTGGTTAGACGTACAGCCGGGACATTCAGATAGTGTTTTTCTGCAAATTCCTCCTTCAGGCTTTCCTGGTCGGAGATTACCAGGCCGTGGTTGCTGAGGGTGGCGTGATGCCGGTCAATAGTTTCCCGGTCCAGAGCCACCAGGATATCCACTTTTTCCCTGGAAGCGGCAAGCGGCCGATCAGCCAGCCGGATCTGGTAGAAATTGTGCCCTCCCCGGATGCGGGACATATAATTCTGGTGACTGAAGACATGGTAACCTTCCCTGGCCAGCAATGCGGTCAGGGCGGAGCCGATGGATTGCAGCCCCTGACCGGCTGCCCCTCCTATCCTGATAGTAATATCCATATCCTCTCCTTTTCCCTGCTTGAAACGTTATGGTTTGCAGCTATACATCCAGCTTATCAAAGGTGTTTTCCGGCAGGCAAGAAGAAAAAGGACGTTGTGAACTAATTAAACATTCTCGGCAGAACAATCCCTCCTGAAGGAGCAGGCTTTAATGAAAAAACAGGGAGATCCGAAGGGCTATTATGGAACTTTCTTTTTATTTTGCCGGGAAGTATTTTTGTATGCATATTGCGTTGACAGTTTCAATTAGAAAGTTTAGAATTCAGTTTACCGGTAGAGAAGTTCAACCCTGATACTTACAAATTCTTATCAGCAATAAGAGGGAAAATGGACCAGCAGCAAGATAGTCATGCAGGTTATGTGAAAAAGGCAACCATGATCCAGTACGTCATTATCGGTTTAGTCGTGGGCTTTCTGGGTGGAGTTGTCCTAAGTGTTTATAAGCTTGATTCTTTTACCGGCGGCCAAAGTAGCCACGATCATGGTCCTGCTGCTGAGTCCAGCCAGAACAGACAGAGCCTGGCAGCCCTTGAGAAAGAAGTTGAGGCCAATCCCCAAAATACCTCGGCCTGGCGGGCACTGGGGAACTTATATTTTGATCAGCAAAAGCATGCTAAGGCCATTGATGCCTATAAAAAGTTTCTGGAACTCTCCCCCGGCGATCCCAATGTTCTCACTGATTTGGGAGTGATGTACCGCCGGAGCGGTCAACCGGAAAAGGCGGTCGAAAAGTTTGATGAGGCGGTGGCAGCTGATCCCAAGCATACCCAGGCCATGTTCAATAAAGGTGTGGTCCTTTATTCAGATCTGGATAACAGAGAAGGGGCCATCAAGTCATGGGAAAAGATCGTTCAGATCAAGCCTGATGCCAAGGCCCCTGACGGCACATTGGTATCAGACTTAGTAGAACAGATAAAACAGAATTAGGAAGTAACGGTCTCTCTGAACCAGCCAGCCCCATCAGAAAAAAAAGTCTTATCCCTCTGTTGTCATACCACCGTACTACCTCTTTGAATTCCGGTTGTTCATAGGCAAACTGCGGTATCCCGTTATATCCACCTCTTATCAAGATTTTTCTCGTTTTTTTAGTATCTTCCGGTAAACCCCCTTTTCCCTTTTTTACCTACCACATGTTGTATTCATTTTCCCGGTGTGTGCTATATCTGTATTAGTTTGTCCTTATCGAAAAAAAACTCCAAAAAGTTTGAAAAAAATTTTCTTGACAGGTCGGGGCCCTGGAACGTATAAAATAGAAAATGGTGCAAAGTGACCTAATTTGGTGGAGGTAGAGATAATTGGTAACAGCCGGGGATAGCAATACCTCACTTCATGTCTGCCGTTTCCGGGGCAGATCTGAACATATCCTGGATGGAAAAGGGAGGATAAATATTCCCTCCCGCTTCCGGGATGTGCTCATGCGCCATTACGACGACCGCCTTTTGATCACCCCTCCCTGGCGCAAGTGTCTGCGCGTCTATCCTTTGTCTGAGTGGGAGAAAAAGGAAAAAGCCCTCCTCAGCCTGGACAAGCAGAAGCCCAAGATTGATATGATGATACGCTACCTGGTCGGCGGCTCCGTGGAATGCCAGCTTGACAAGAATGGGCGCATACTTATCCCTGCCAAACACCGTACTGATATAGGATTACAAAATGAGATAATCATGAACGGCATGATTACTTTTTTTGAGGTCTGGCCCAAGGAAACCTGGGATTCTGAGAGCTATCCCAGTGAACAGGATTTTATTGACTTTGATGAGACTTTTCGTGATCTGGGTATGTTTTGATTTCTTGGACCACTTTGCACCAACCAGTTCTTCTTCGGGAGATTGTAGATTTGATGTCCCCTCGGGATGGCGGTATCTATGTGGACTGCAACCTGGGGATGGGAGGGCATACAGCGGCTCTGTTAGAGGCCAGCGCCCCGTCCGGGAGAGTAATCGGTCTTGACTGGGATGAGGACGCGGTCGCCGGTGCCCGGCAGAACCTCGAATCTTATGGTGGAAGGGTTGAGATAATTAGTTGTAATTTCAGCAGGATAAGCGAAGTAATAGAAGAGGCTGGTCTTGGCGGAGTGGATGGGATCCTCCTTGATCTGGGTTTTTCTTCTTTACAGCTTGAGGAGAGTGGTCGGGGCTTTTCTTTTCAGCGCAGTGAACCCCTGGATATGAGAATGGATGTCAGAAGAGCCGTTACCGCCGCCGATTTGTTGAACAGCTGTCGCCAGGAAGAATTGGCTGACATGTTCTACAAGTATGGACAGGAAAGACAGTCCCGTAGAATTGCAGCCCGTATTGTGGATTTTCGTAAAAAAGAAATGATCAGGACGACTGACCAGCTGGTTTCCATCATTGAAAAGGCGGTGCCGCGACGATTTCACCCTAAAAATATTCACGTGGCAACTAAAGTTTTTCAGGCCTTGCGCATAGCTGTCAATGAGGAGCTCGACAATCTGGAGAAGGTCTTGGGACAGGGCAGCAAGTGGCTGAAGCCCGGCGGTAGATTTTGTGTAATTTCTTTTCATTCTCTGGAGGACCGTTTGGTTAAAAGTATCTTTTTAGCACGGCCAGATTTGGAGGTTATCACCAGAAAGCCGGTCAAGCCAAGTGCTGAAGAAATCAGCAGTAACCCCAGGGCGCGAAGTGCCAGATTGAGGGTTGCTGCCAAAAAGTAATTAGGAGGTGAGTTATGCAGTATTCAGCAACAAGCCTGATTAATCTTCATGGCTCCTTTGCCAGAAAAAGAGAACAGAAAGTATCCGGGGGGCGGCACAAAAAGCGCAATCAGATCTTTTACAAAACAATTGGGGCCATGGCTTTACTGGCTATGTTCAGCGGTCTTGCTTTCAGCTTGTGGTTCGGATCCCATGTCGACAGGAATCTGAAACAACTGGCTGAAGCCAGGCAGGCTGTCAGCCAGATCAAAGATAAAAACCATGAACTCCAGCAGCAGAAAAACAGACTGTTTTCCAAAGAACGAGTTCAGGCTAATGCAGCAGTAAAGCTGAATCTTTTCCCTTCCAAGGAGTCTAAACAAGACGGGAGAGAAGGAGTGAGGG
>JBKHJR010000066.1:0-14794 GCA_046537975.1 Desulfurivibrionaceae bacterium | reverse complement strand
GACCAGGAGAAAGGAACCCCTCACCCCTTTGGAAGAAGGGCATATAAAAATGTATGTCTGCGGCATTACCGCCTACGACTATTGCCATATAGGCCATGCCAGGTCAACCCTGATATTTGATATGATCTCCCGCTATCTGCGTTATAAAGATTATCAACTTACCTATATACGCAACTTCACGGATATAGATGACAAAATCATCAACAGGGCAAAAGAACAGCATACCACAACAGAGGCTCTTGCCAATAAATTTATCGAAGCCTTTCATGAGGATATGGCGGCCCTGGGCAACCTCCCCCCTGACCTGGAGCCCAAAGCTACAGAGAACATCCCGGCTATTATTGAGATAATTAAGGGGCTTATCGAACAAGGCTATGCCTATGAACGGGGCGGGGATGTTTTTTTCCGGGTAGGCAGCTTCAAGGATTACGGCAAGCTTTCCGGCCGCACCCTGGAAGACATGGAAGCAGGGGCCAGGATAGCGATTAATGATAAAAAAGAGAACCCCATGGACTTCAGCCTCTGGAAAAAGAGCAAACCTGAAGAGCCCGCCTGGGACAGTCCCTGGGGGAAAGGCCGGCCCGGATGGCACATTGAATGTTCAGCCATGAGCAGAAAATATCTCGGAAATACTTTTGATATCCACGGCGGGGGGAAAGACCTTATCTTTCCCCACCATGAAAATGAAATCGCCCAGAGCGAGGCCTTTTCCGGTGAAAACTTCGCCAGGGCCTGGATACATCACGGCTTCGTCACCATCCAGGAAGAAAAGATGTCCAAGTCTCTGGGCAACTTCCTGACTATCCGCGACATCCTGGCAGAATGGTCCGCGGAAGTCCTGAGATTTTTCACCTTTTCCACCCACTACCGCAGCCCGATCAATTTTTCCGAAACCGCCATGAAAGAGGCGATGTCCGGACTTGACCGGATATACAACTGCCTGGCTGATATTGCCGGTCTCCCGGAAAAAGGAAATCCTGAAAAACCGACCTGTGCCGGTAAAAAGAATATCAGAAAATTGGAATCCCTGGCTGACAATTTCATCAAAGCCATGGATAACGATTTCAACAGCGCCCAGGCTCTGGGCCATATCTTTGAGGCAGTAAAGGGAATAAACACCATTCTCCAGGCCTTGCCGGAGGAACCGGCTGAAAGCGATCTCGTTCTGCTGAGAAGCACCGGCGATAAGATCAGGAAACTTGCCGGTCTTATGGGCCTGCTGCAGGAGGAACCAACCAGCTATATCAGAAAAAAACAGGAAGAGGTACTTAAGCGTCTGGATATCGACCGGGAAGCAATCGAAGACCTTATCCGCCAGAGGAGCGAAGCCAGAGCCGCCAAAGACTGGAACCGGGCCGATGAAATCAGGGACAGACTGGCAGACTGGAATATTGAACTCAAGGATTCAGCTGAAGGAACTACCTGGCGGGTAAAGATCCCCTGATTTAAACAAAGAATCAGCAGGCCGCGGCATAAACTGAATCCACCATAAAAGAAACGAAGCCAACTTAAATTCATTCCGGGTTTGGCAAAATCCTGCTACTGTATTATCCTGTAATTACAGTAGCAGAGTACCTGGTCTCCAGACCTGCATTTACCCCCTGGCCGAATGGATAAAAGGAGGTAACCATGACAATCAGAGATCCGGCTGTTGATGATCGTTTTTATCCCGGTGACCCGACCACCCTCAGCCAAACCCTGGAAGAACTTATTCCTCATCATGCTGAGAAAAAAGAGGCTCTGGCGGTTATCAGTCCCCATGCCGGCTATATATTCTCCGGCAAAGTAGCAGGCGAGACCTTCGCCCGAATCGAGATTCCCAAGGATATAATCGTTCTGGGCCCCAATCATTACGGCAGAGGAGCCCCGGTAGCCATGATGGCTGAAGGCTACTACAAGATGCCCCTGGGCAATATCCCCATTAACAGTGAACTGGCCTCTATAGTGGATACCAGCGGCATAATCGAGGCAGATGAGACTGCCCATCAGCTGGAGCACTCCCTTGAAGTCCAGCTTCCCTTCATCCAGTATATCCGGCACGATTTCTGCCTCCTGCCCTTCGTGATCTCCCAACTCACCTATTCCTCCTGTGTGGAGGTGGGCAAAGAGCTGGCCCGGGTAATAAAAGAGTATGGCAAACCCGTTCTCCTGGTAGCCAGTACGGATATGACCCATTTTGAATCCAGGGAATCAGCTACCGCCAAGGACCAACAGGTGATTAAACACATAGAAGATCTGGATCCCGAGGCCCTTTATGATACGGTAATAAGACAGGGAATAACCATGTGCGGCATCATGCCGACGACCATTACTCTGGTGGCTGCCCTGGCCCTGGGTGCCCGGCAGGCGGAATTGGTCAGGTACAGCGATTCCGCAGTCACCACCGGTGATACCAGTCAGGTAGTGGGCTATGCCGGTTTCGTTGTCAGTTGATTTTTCTTGACACTCTTTTTACAAATTGTTTAATATGTCGCGTTATAGAATAAATGTTGAAATTTCCATTCCGATATGCTGGGAGATCGTCTAATGGTAGGACGGCAGACTCTGACTCTGCTAGTTGGGGTTCGAATCCCTATCTCCCAGCCATTCTCCAAAGGGGCTGCGGCACAATCCCTGCGACTTGTTTTTGAACATTCCCTTCCCCAATACACCCGAAATGATATGGCTGCCTGTTTTCCTGCCAAGGAATCAAGTAGATAATTCCCGCCGCCCTGTAAGTAACCTGATCTCTCCACCGGGTATTCAAGTAACTCAATATCCGATCCTTGAGTCATGAATTTAAAAAGGGGATAATAAGAGCGATTCAGCGAATGTTTTTGACAACGAATCAATCAGAGATGTATTATTAAAACAGCAGTAATAATGTTCTGCTGAATAAGCCTGTACTGACCTGCCAGTAAACAGTTTGGAGGAATATTACCATGTTTTTTAACTCCTTATCGTCACAAAAACCCTTCATAATCACTGTCCTGCTTATTGCCTTTTTTACTCTTTCCTCCTGCACTTACAAAGAAAGAGTCAGTTCTATTCAAATGCCGGAAGGTGCTGAGAACGTTGTGGAATTCGAAAACGGCCTCAAGGTTACGGCCCGGGCTTTTACCGACAAACAGACGGCCTCGGAATCCTTTGGTTTTAATATCCGTAAGGCCGGGATCCTGCCGGTTCAGATTACTTTTCAGAACGACAGCGAGGATCAAGTATCAATTGAGCCTGATCAAACCTTTCTCATCGACGATGACAGCCAGGCCTGGCCCCTTCTTTCTCTGGATCAGACTTATCAGAGGAGCAAAAAACATGTCGAAGTAGGGGAAACAGCCAAAGGGGCAGCGGTACCTTCTTTGTTGCTGGGTTCAGCAGGAGCTGTGGCCGGGGCGGCAATCGGCATTGTCACCGGCAGCAATGTAGGTGAGGCCATGGGAAAGGGAGCGGCAGTGGGTGCCGCGACCGGTGCGGTTTCCGGTGGTGCCAAGAGTTATACCGAGACCGGCAGAAAAATCCGGGAAGATATAAAAAGCAAAAGTCTGGGCAACAGAGCCATTCAACCGGGGCATCTTTCTTATGGAATCCTGTTCTTCCCCGGAACACCGGGAGAGGAAGCCCAGAGCGCCTCACGCTTAAGAGTCTCCCTCAAGATGGGAACCCGGCAGGAACTGGTGGTCATTAATCTAAAGTAATATCAATCAACCTGCTTTTCCCACTGGTAAATACGCATAGGCGGAATATTGCAGATTTCCAGAACGGACTTTTCCGAGCCCAGATAGGACCTGCCCAGGATGGCCACCCGGTCTCTCATCTGATAGGCCACGAACTTTCCATGGGGAGGCAGCAGAGAGGAAACCGCCTCCAGAACCCGGGAACCCTCGCTGTGACTCATGGTGGAGAAAGGGATGCCCGAAATGACCACGTCCGGGGATTCCAGTTCATACAGTGCCATTATTTCCCGGAGATCGCACGCACTTCCCAGATGGGCGATAAGGCGGTCATCCCGGATACTGCTCACCCAGGCATGGAAATCAGGATTGATCTCGATGCTCAGGAGCCGGGCCTGCTGTGGCATGGCCCGCAGCAGGGCACGGGTGGTCCCACCTGTTCCAGGTCCCAGTTCAACTACAGTACGGGCTGAAGTCAGACCGGCAGCTTCCAGAATGCGACGCTCCAGAAAACGGGAGCTGGGAATAATCGAACCGATCTGAGCGGGATTTCTTAAAAATTCACGAAAAAATGCAAATCTGTTGTTATTCATAGGTTGATCAACTTATCCTGTTTTTGAAATAATAAATTTTCTCTAAGGCCGACATAAAGGAGGTTTACACCACCTACAATTTACTCTTAATTATATTGCAACCATTTCCCCGAAGCCAGCAGAAAGATTAAATTACGTTCCGGCTCAACCCTGCCAGCGATTTAATCCCTCTATCTCCAGGCCCAGATGTTCCGCCAGCCGGCCGCTAAAATGAAAAGCCATATCTTTGAGATCCGCCGGGTTGTGGTAAAAGGCGGGCATGGCCGGCCAGATAACCGCCCCCGCATCATGTGCGGCAAGCATGTTCCTGATATGATTACGGTTGAAAGGGGTCTCCCGGACAGCGAGAATAAGCTTTCTGCCCTCTTTCAGGATTACATCAGCTGCCCGGTGGATCAGATTGCCGGAATAGCCCGAGGCAATAGCGGCAAGGGTTCCCATGCTGCAAGGCAGAACCACCATGGCGTCATAGCCGCTTGAGCCGCTGGCCATGGGGGCGGTAAAATCATCAACCCTGTACCAGCGGGAGATGGCGGGCAAACCTTCAAAGCTTAGCCCTTCCTCCAGTCTTAATACCTTTTCAGCAGTCGGGGAAATGAGGCCGTGTACTTCCACCCCGCAGCCGGTCATGATTTCAAGAAATTCGCGGGCATAAATAGAACCACTGGCCCCGGTTATAGCCATTACTATCTTCATTTTTTATAAAGGAGTGCTGCCTTATTATCCTGTCTTTAAAGTTTAATCTCCTGTCCTACCTGATCCCCCGGTAAATACTGACAATCCCGAAAGTAAGGGGTATTCGCCTTATATCCCTGAAACCGGCATCCTTCATCATAGCCATCAGTTCCGCCGGCTCATAAAATCCGCCTATGGAACTGGCCAGATAATCATAGGCCTCTTTATCCCCGGAAACCAGACCTGCCAGCCGGGGCAGTACCCGGTTGAGATAAAAATTGTACAGGGGTTTTATCACCGGATTATCCGGCCTGGAAAACTCGAGGATCAGGAGCTTGCCCCCGGGCTGGAGAACACGGGCCATCTCCTTGAGTCCTTCCAGGGTGCGGGCCAGATTGCGGACTCCGAAAGCCACGGTAACGCCCTGAAAACTCCCGGACTTTGCCGCGATCTTTTCCCCGTCTGCCGCCACCGGATAAATGCGATGGTCCAGGGCCTTTCTGCCTGACTTCCTGTTATTAATCCCGGCCCTTAACATATCCTCGCAGAAATCCATGGCAACCACCTCCCGGGCCGGGGCCTGCCGGGCCAGTTCCCGGGCAACGGGCAGAGTCCCGGCGCAGAGATCCAGGACGCGGCCGGAAGGAAACTCCCGGAGTTCCCTGACTGTACGCCAGCGCCAGTAATGATCGACAAGAAAGCTTAAGGTTGAATTCAGAAGATCATAGCGATGGCTTATGGAGGAAAACTTCCTTCTGACAAATCTCTTTTTTTCGTCCGGATTCTGCATTTTTTGAGGTTCGGAGTTCAGGAGGCAAATTCAAAGCAGTCAATTTTGCCGACCGATAATTAAAAGAACTTGAGCGGCAAGGCGGCAGGAGAAATTTCATTTTTTTTGATCAGAAAGTCGAAAAAACGGGTCAATCCCCCTATCTTGCTGTCATCCAGGTCATGCTCAATACCAAGGAGATAATTGTAGCAATCTTCCTCGCTCATGGGAATCCGGGGAGCCACCTTAAAACAGATTTCTCGCAAATCTCTTTTACCTTCAGACACACAGCGCAGAAGCTCATTCTGAATTTCACCCACTACCCCGCCGCTACGGCGACAGAAGTCCTCCCTTACCACAAACAGGGCGAAAACGAAAGGAGAACCTGTAAAATCCTGCCATACCTTCCCTAGATCAAGCTGGACCGGGTATCCCCCTTTTTCCTGCAATCTCAGGGCATTATCTCCTATAGCCAGAACAGCCTCAATATCCTCAAGTCCCGCATCCATCCCCCCCCCTTCCAGATCGGGGGGTATTCCGATCTCATAAAAGGGTTTCACCTGATAAATATCTTCCAGAAGGATCTTGACCAGAGCCACTGAAGTCGCAGAATGGGGGCTCAACAGCACCTTTTTTCCGTCAAGATCAGCAGGGTTCCGGCGGGAAAAGAGGAAAACACTCCCCACCCTGCCGGTGGAACTTATGGAGAGTCCCTGCAGAATCCGGTAGATATCGGGACGGCGGCCGTATTCGTAGGCAGAAACAAACCCTATATCAAGTTCATCGTCGGCAAGCATACGGTTAAGGGTGGCAGGAGGCGCCTCAATAACCTGCCATTCCGGCCGGTCCACTGTGAGCCGCCAGATCTCATAAAGGGGAGCGGTATTAATAAAATTGACCATCCCGATCCGGGCCTCAGTCCCATCTTTATCTACTTCTCTGCCCATGTCACCTTATCAGCTATATTTCCGGAAGTCAGGTATTCCATGATCTCCTGTACAGGGATACCGCTGAAATCCACGGCCAGGATGGAGGCGGCAGAACCCGGGGCCAGCATGCCCAGATCATCGGCTCCGCAGGCCCGGGCTCCGGCCCGGGTGGCCAGGGCAAATACCGTGGCCGGATCTGTCCCGGGTTCATCCCGGCGAACAAGAGCCATCTCTTCCCAGATATCCAGACGGGGATTGCTGGCCAGACTGTCCGTCCCCAGAGCCGGGACGATACCCCGGTCAAGCATCCCTTTCAGGGGGGCTTTTCCCACTCCTAACTGCCGGTTGCTGGACGGGCAGAGGCAGACCCGGCTCCTGCGGCGGGCCAGTAGATCAAGTTCTTCATCGCTTAAATGAACGCAATGGACACACAGGGTGCGGTCATCCAGAAGCCCCAGACGATCCAGATATTCCGCTGCTCCGCAGCCGGGAGGACTGAAGCTTTCGTCCCATAGAGACTTATCTTTTAGAAAATCCCGGAAGGGTCCGGTTCCGTCCTTTAAAAAGCTGATCTCTTCCCGGGATTCAGCAAGATGAATGGAGAAAGGACGGTCCAGGGCCTCAGCCTGCCGCTTCAGATAACTCATAAGCCGGGGTCCGGAGGAATAGGGAGCATGGGGGGTACAGGGAAGATCCGAATTCCCGGCGGTGGTCATGGCCTCCTGCTCTTTCTGCCCGGACAGCCCGATCAGCTCCAGAAAGAAAAGATGGCGCGGCCCTGCTTCCCCTCTTATTGCCGCACTATCCGAGAAGTTGCCGATATCAGCCACCAGCCCCACCCCCCTGTCCTTCAGCAGGGCCAGGGCCCGGCGTCCCGCCTCCATGGCGCCTTCCCCGTCTTTTTCCAGGCGCAGATCAAGGAGACGGTTTATCCATTCGGTTATGGGACCATGGTGCCGCCTTGTTCCCAGCCCGGCAAGGTGGGAAAGCTCCAGGTGGCAATGGGCATTTATCAGGGAGGGGATAAGCGCCCTGCCCTCATATTCCAGAACCCCGGCAGAGCCTTTTAGGTCACGGTAAGGACCAACAGCCAGAATCCGGCCGTCTGCAACCAGAACCGCCCCATCCTCAATTACGGGCTGGCAGACCGGAACTACAACAGGGGCACGCAGGAGAAGCATCTCAGGCCGCGCTGTAGTCCATTCTCCGGCGGCGTGGTTCAAAACCGGCACTTTTTACCAGCCTGCAGATATCTTCCTCGGAAAGACTGAAGCTGATCCCGGCGGCAGACACCACGTTTTCCTCGATCATGGTGCTGCCGAAGTCATTGGCTCCGAAAAACAGGGCCAGCTGGGCGATCTTGGGACCCTGGGTGACCCAGGAGGCCTGAATATTGGGAACATTATCCAGATAAATCCGGGTGAGAGCCAGCATTTTCAGGTAATCCAGCCCTCCGGTTTTGGGAAGGTGGGAATAGACAGTATTTTCAGGCTGAAAGGGCCAGGGTATAAAGGCGGTGAAGCCGCCGGTGCGGTCCTGGAGACTGCGGACTCTTTCCAGATGCTCCATCCTTTCCTCAAGGGTCTCCACATGGCCGAACATCATGGTGGCGGTGGTCTTCATTCCCAGTTTGTGGGCCTCTTCCATTACCCTGATCCAGGGTTCGGCCAGACACTTCCGGGGTGCGATATCCTTCCTGACCCGGTCCGAAAGGATCTCAGCCCCCCCTCCGGGCATGGAATCGAGTCCGGCCGCCTGGAGCCTGGTCAGCACTTCACTGGTTGTGATCCCGTTTATATCGGCAAAGTGGCAGATCTCCGGCGGAGAAAAACCATGGACATGAATACCGTGGCTCTTGATAAAGCGGAGCATCTCTTCATAGTAATCCAGGGTCTTGTCCGGATGAAGACCGCCCTGGAGCAGAATCTGATTGCCGCCCAGTTCCCTGGTTTCCTCGATCTTACGGCCCAATTCCTCAAAACTGAGGATATAGCCCCCCTCTTTCTCCGGAGCCGTGTAAAAGGCACAAAACTTACAGCCGGAAATACATATATCCGTATAGTTGATGTTCCGGTCTATAATATAAGTCACCACCTTATCCGGGTGCAGCTCTCGCCGCCGCCGGTCCGCAGCCATCCCGAGCTGATACAGGTTTCCCTCGCGGAGCAGCCTGGCTCCTTCTTCCGGGTTTATCCTCTCTCCGGCATATATCTTATCAATGATCTCTTGCACGCTAAACCTTGTGAGTTCTTAGTTCTTAGTTGTCAGTTCTTAGCCCCGGTTTCAAGGGCATCAGGTCCCGGCATGGAGCCACACCTTGCACCTTGAACCTCAATCAGTATCTTGCTATTTCCCGGTAGAGGGTGTCCCTCTGGATGGGAATGCGGTCCGCCTCCCGGATCAGCCGGATAAGTTCTTCCAGGGGCATAGCCTGCTCTGTTTCCGCCCCTGCCATATGAGTGACCTTTTCTTCCGTAACAGTGCCGTCAATGTCGTCAGCTCCGAATGAAAGGGCAACCTGGGCCAGTTTGGGGCCGAGCATTATCCAGTAGGCCTTGATATGGGGAAAATTGTCCAGAAAAATCCGGCTGACAGCAATGTTTTTCAAATCATCCACTCCTGTGCTCCGGCTCAGGTCAGCCATTCCCGTATTCGCAGGATGAAAGGCCAGGGGGATAAAAGTCTGGAAACCGCCGCTCTCATCCTGGGCCTCTCGAAGAGCGGCCAGATGGTCGATCTTTTCCTCTACTGTCTCAATATGCCCGTAGAGCATAGTGGCATTGGATTTCAGGCCGAGACGGTGGGCGGTCTTGGCCACCTCGAGCCATCCCTCCCCGGACAGTTTTTTTTCACAGGTCTTTTTCCTGATCCGGGGACTGAAGACCTCGGCCCCGCCGCCGGGCAGGGAATCCAGACCCGCCTCCATCAGGGCCTTCAGGGTTTTTTCAATGGATTTTCCCGCCATAGTGGCCAGATGAGCGATCTCCACACAGGTGAAGGCCTTGATATGAACTTCGGGCCTGGTTTTTTTAATGGCCTTAAGTATATCCAGATAGTAATCGAACTCCAGTTCGGGATGAATACCCCCGACCATATGGATCTCGGTGATGGGTTCGGAAAGCCGTTCCATAACCTTGAAACGGACGTCTCCAGGAGACATCTGATAGGCCTCATCCGATTCCTTGTCCCGGCCAAAGGCGCAGAAACTGCAGAGATTGACGCATATATTGGAGTAGTTGATATGCTGGTTGTAGTTAAAATAGGCATAATCACCGTTCAGTCTTTCCCGGACGATGTTGGCCAGATATCCCACAGACAGCAGATCAGGGGATTCATACAGCCTCAATCCCTCATCCCTGGTCAGCCGCTCCCCCGCCTTTATTTTGGCAAGGAGGTCGCCCAAACCGGCTTCTTCCACAACAGCTTCCATTAAATTCCACCTTATTATTGTCACCGATCAATCGATCAGTTCTTGGTTTAAAAGTTATTCCCTCTAATTAATGAAATAAGCGTAAAGTGTCAACTCAATTACCGGCCGGGAAATAAGTGGAACACCGGTGAAGTCCGGGGCCAAATTCAAGGCAACAGCCTGTCTGCGCTGATTATATTTTTTAAAATCCGGCCTGCTGAATCCGTATACCATCTATTCGATCTTATAATATAATCCTGGTTCATTATTGACAGATATAATATTTGTACTACTTTTATATACCAACTGGTCAGTATAATATGGCAAAGGAGCACTATAGTGGTGATAAAAAGTAAAGGGGAAAAGACCCGGGAACATATCCTGAAAAAAACCAGGGCGCTTCTGGTCTCGCAGGGTTATCACGGCACCAGCATCAATTCGATTATCCAGGCAACCGGCGTCAAAAAAGGAAACCTGTACTATTATTTCGCCGGCAAAGAGGAACTGGGCCTGGCTGTTTTGGAAGACGCCGGCCGGGAGTTTTTAAGATTCCTGAAAAATTCATTTGAAGGTGAGGACCCCAAAAAGGATATTCTCAATTCCGCTAAAGCCATCTTACAGGAACTGCAGGAGAGAAATTTTACAGGAGGCTGCCTTTTCGGGAATACCGCCCTGGAGATGAGCGACACAAATCAAAAATTCGCCAGGGTAATCAGGACGGTCTTTGATGATTGGACAGCTGAATATGAGCAGAAACTTGCAGAGGCCGGGACCCTGGGCCGGCTTCCGGGCAACATGCCGCCGCCCCTCATGGCCAGAACCCTGGTGGCCCTGATTGAAGGCTGGATCATGCTGGCCCGGATCAGAAAAAGCGAAAACGATGTCCGGGATTGTCTTTACGCCTTAAAAAACATGTTGGCGGAATAAAAACGGCAAAAACAGGAAAGAGGTTAATATATTTTCAGAAAAAGAGGGTGGCTGTTATGAATAATAAGACTGCGGCGGCAATAAGTACTGTTTTTCTTTTTCTGTCTATCTCCGGGTGCAGCACCCTAAGTAAAAGTGAGACCAGGGGACCGGAAACCGGACAATCCGCCTGCGGAGAAAACGAAAGCCGGATGTGCAAGATAGAGAAAGAAGAGAAGCCGGCGGATCTTCACTTCCTGCAAAATAGTGATTAGGTTGATTTTAGAAAAAAACGGTTTTAGATTGTCTACATAATCAAAAAAAGCAAGATCTTAAAAGAATCACAGAAATCAGAGACACCCGGCTCAGGGAGAACGAAAAAGATAAGGAGAAAAAATGGAAGTACCACCAGAGATAGTTTTTCATGACGTTAAAAAAACGGATGCACTGGAAGAACTCATTCGGGAGAAGATAGCCAAGCTTGAAAAGCTCACCGATAAAATAATCAGCTGCAGGGTTGCAGTGGACCAGCCCCCGAAGCACAAGCAGAGCGGCAACCCCTGGGAAGTCCATATCAACCTCAAGCTGCCCTCCGATAAAGAGGTCGTGGTCAAACAGGGAGCCGGCAGAAAAACCGAGCCCGAAGACCTCGGGCTGACCATAAATGAGGCTTTTAATGCAGCGGAAAGACAGCTGAAAAAGACAGTGGAAAAGATGAAGGGAAAATAAAGGGCCTCAAGCGTTTACTCAGGCCGATTTAAGCACTTGGCACCGGGGACACAGAAACGAGCCCCTGCCTCCGATCCTTTCCTTGCTTAACTCACCGCCGCAGAAAGGGCATAACTCCCCTTTTTTTCTGTGGCTGATCAACCAGTCGTCCGGCAGGGGGTCTCCCTTAAAGAGCAACTCTTCAGCCCTGGGGAGTATATCCCGGTTCTTCCGGTACATATCAAGCCAGTCATCCGGATTCAGGGCGGAAATTGCAGAACGGGGATGGATTCCGGACTGGAAGAGAATCTCGTCGCTGTATATGTTGCCCAAACCAGCCAGAACCCCCTGATTCATCAGGGAGGTTTTAATCTTGCCCCGCCTTTTCTGCAGAAGATCAATAAAAGTATTTTCCGCCACCTCCAGGGCATCCGGCCCCAGACCCTTTTCCTGAATAAATTCCGCCGGGTCTCTGGTCCATTCAATTCTACCCAGCTTGCGTTGGGATATATAAGCCAGGGCATCACCTGAGTAGATGATAAGCATCCGGGTATGACGGGGCATATCCCCCTCCCCCCCGCAGGGCTCCAGATTGCCGCTCATGCCGAAATGCAGGGCCAGCCAGCCTTCATTGCTTTTCAAAAAAAGATGCTTTCCGTGCCGCCGGGTTCCGGTAAACCGGTGGCCGGCAATTTTTCGGTTAAGGGTCTCTTCATCAACCCCTTCGGCCATGGCAGGCTCCAGTAATATCAGGCTCCGGACCGTCTTGTTAAGCCCGTATTTTTCAGCAATACGGCCAAATGCGGCTACATCAGGTAATTCAGGCATTGCCTCTCCCCCTGCTAAATCATATCAACGCGCTTCTTTTAGTAATTAGTGTGTTACGCTTAAGCTCACCGGCTGATGTGGAGCGGCAGCGGAACTGCCATCCGGTGCAGCGACTGGTTATGCGGTATGACTATCCATTTTTCCGCAGTTCGATCAGTATCCTTTTTGCAAGCTTCTTTGAAAGTTGAGAGAGCCGGTGAATGTTTCCCGTAAGGCGCCTATGTGTTGGAATCCTCCAACCAAAGCCTTCCTCAATTGTATACCTGCAGGGAGGGCATCGACCACATGGTTCCCCATTTATGGGCCTATGACAGAACCAAGTCATTTTCATGATCTCGCTCCAGCCCCGCTCCTTCGCAATTTTGGCCATATCTGTTTTAGTTAAATCAAAAATCGGAAACTCAAAATACCTGAAAACCAGATGCTCGTCTGTCCCAAAGCATTGATCACCCAATGTTGTACGATCTTTAGTTCCATGATTTTTGGCAATCATTGGAGCCACCACTACAGCAGCCTTATCGTCTTCATGGATGCACAGCTGAAGTCGTGTGATTTCTTGGTATTCGCAAAATCTCGCGAGCCAATCGTACTGGCTACCAATGAACCGGGTATTTTTGATTGCTTGGTAAGCACGTGTTATTTCAGAATGACTTGGTATTTGCGATACCGAAAAATACTTAGTCGGCTGTATAAGCCCCGCTCCAGATTCATTCATTTTGCTAATACCCTGCCGTATGCGCTTCATGGTTAATAGCTCAGTTCCGGTTGAAGGACGGTCTTCGTTAATTAAGTAATAGGGCTCAACAGGGCGATTCTCCAAAAACAACAATCGCAGAAGTTGGAACGTCGAATCCCAGCCACCGGTCCAGAGAATCTTTGCGGGCTCCAGATCTTCATTGTCGTGGTGCATCATTTTTTTCCTTATCTGCATTCTGATCAATCCGGCTTAAATCGCCGAATTTCATTTTTCTTTATCATTTATTCTTTGCAGCCAACGCGTCCATTCCAGTTTTAAGGTCAGGTTTCCCCGGCAAACTTGTATTCGCTGTTAACCATTTCCCGATGTTTTTTGACAATCCGCTCGATAACGGGTCTCCAGCTTGGTGCACTTTTTCTGGAAATAGGCCTTTGTCCTGCTCCATTAATGTTTGAGTTCAACGGATGGCGCGGCCCAATGTTAACCGCGCCAGCGTCGCCGTGCTTTTTCCAGACCGCTGAAGTGATTGGTTAGCGATTTTCTTTTTCCTTGTAGACTGTTCCGGCAATAGCGATACCAGCAAATAGAATGATTATATCTTTTATTAAATATTGTCCTTCTGGGCTTGGAACATAAGGGAAATCAACGAAGCATATTTCTGGATGTATGAAAAATGCCAATATGGTCCCTGGGATACGGATAAATTGCAAAATGATTGAATACTTGACTAACTTTGAAAATAGTAATGTCAAGCCTATAGCAACTTCCCACCAGCCTAATAGAGGAAGTATATATTCTGGTGGGAAAAAATAAATTGTATGGGCTAGCAAGGAAGTAGTTGTTTTTGCACCAAATGGCTTAAGGAGACCAAACCATATAAAGATTAACCCTAATGATACACGGTGCACACTGTGGCCGTGTTTATAAAAGACTTCAAATATTTTTTTATCAATATTGTCAATTGAGTTCATATTGGCGAATCCCACTTTCCAGATCAATGGTCTCATCTCTAATTAGTTGATCCTGCTTTTTCTGTGAGTTGCGGTGCTCATGTTTGGCCTCATCCCGGTAAATTCGCCCTTTTCTTTTATAGTAAACCCAATCAATGCCAGAGGCAATCCCCCCAAAAAAGTAAATTTTTCAGCAAAGCGCAGCTTGATCCCTGATATTCTCTGCATATTCATTACTTAATTGAGTCGGTTCATACAAGCTTACGACCAATGCGCCAATTTCCAGTGCGCTACATACAATTGCTACTACTAAAAGGAACCGTACCGCTGGTTCTTGTAATCGTCACGCTGGAATTCAATGGAGCGCCCAAGGATGTAATTGAGGTTAAAATTACAAATTACAGAAAAGCAGAAGTGACTTGGTCTATCAGGACACCGTACAGGAGCTTATATGCGGGAAGCTGTCCTGGGTTCATGTTCGTGCCGCTGCGGCGGCACATTGTTGAGTACTGGATGTGTGCAAACGGCCCAGAATGGAGAGGAGTCGGGCTTTTGGTGGAAAAAAGGACACACGATAGTGTATTTTATCAAGCACACGGTACTTAAAACGATCTGTGGAAGGGGCAAATCGAGTAGGGTGAAGCGGGGTGATCAACTCCGCTTCATCCCTCTCACAGAAC
>JBKHJR010000011.1:0-48958 GCA_046537975.1 Desulfurivibrionaceae bacterium | reverse complement strand
GTCTGGGGCTCGCCTTTGTGGTCAGTCTCTTCCTCGTTGTGGTCATTTTTTCTCTCTCCGTGGCCATTGTTTCCCGGCAAGATGCCGTTAAGGTGATTAACAGTGTGGTTTACCGGTTCACCGGGAGGTATATTTTACCTGAATCACTCAGCCGGTCTGCCCGGAAATCTTCCGGGGATAAGGGAAAAAAAGCTGAGAGGAAAGAAGAGTCCGGGGTCGAAGAAAACCTTGAAGAAGGAGGCGAAGAACCTTGGAAACAGTATCTGGATAGAAAGTTAAGACCCTTAAGGGATTCCGGAGAAAGATTGTCCGAGGAGATCTCTTTACTGAAGTCGAAGTCAGGTAAGTTGTTTTCTGAAATCAAGGGGTTAAAAAAAGAAGGTTCCCGTGTTGCCGGCCTTGAAGAGGGTATGAGTGAGCTGCGTTCGGATATCAGTGATCTTCAGCAGAAGATGGAAGACGATATTGAGGGATTGAGAAAAGAGCTTGAGGAGACCAAGGAGCAATTGGCTGAGGCTGCTGCAACGCAAACCCGGAAGAAAGTGGGCGGAAAAGCCCAAGAGTCCGAGCCGGCTGAAGGAAAACACCGGATATTTGACTATCTGAGTCGTAAGACCGACCGCCGGAAGCTAACAGAACTGGTTGAAAAAACAGTGGAACAAGAGATGTCCTATGCCGAGGCCATGGAATATATCACCAGTAATATGCCGGCCGAGGCTGCGGAGGTGGTGGAGGCCCATCCCTCCCTTACGCGGGAATATATAAAGAGCTGCCGGGAATTGGCGGGGAAGTAATGACCGCCGACGGCCTTTACTTCAGCTTCCAGTTTGTTGCTATTTGATTTGAGATAACACTGATTGGTTCAGATATCCCAGCCATGCCGGCCGATCAGGCCCACAAAGCGGACCTGTTCGATTGTTTCCCGGGTAATCCGGCCCTCTCTTTTGCGGATAACTACAAGTTCCTGACTGAGGCGGTCGCCGACCGGGATCACCATATTGCCCGGATCTGCGAGCTGGTCTATTAATGGTGAGGGTATTTCCGGGCTTGCCGCTGTTACAATAACTGCATCATAGGAAGCGTACTCCTGCCAGCCGATGGTGCCGTCATCAACTTTGCAGATGACATTGATGCACCTCAATCGGTCGAGGTTGCGGCGTGCCCTTACAGTCAGGCCCTTTATCCTCTCCACTGAATAGACCCGTCTGCACAATTCCGCCAGAACAGCGGTCTGATAGCCGCATCCCGTGCCGATTTCCAGAACGGTTTCATCCCCCTTCAATTCCAGGGTCTGGGTCATAAGGGCGACGATGTAAGGCTGGGAGATAGTCTGCCCTTCACCAATGGGCAGAGGGTAATCGCCATATGCCTGGCTCTGCAGGGCATCTTCGACAAAAATATGCCGGGGAACCTGGGCCATGGCCTGTAACACTCTTTCATCCTTTATTCCACGGGGAAGCAACTGTTCATTGAGCATGCGGCTTCGGGCCACAGAGTAATTATTTGTTGTATTAGCCATTGCGGCTGTAACCCCTTTTTTTAAAATTTTCCGGGGTCAATGATTGATATTGAAAGTTCTTCACTTTGCCCTGCTGGAATTCCACTGTCACCACGTCCACTTCAGCTGAGCCCAAAAATCCTCCTATCAGGGGGGTCCTGCGCAAAAGACTCTTGTTTACATGTCTGTATATCCATCTCTCCCCCCCGGTTATTTCCTGCCGGAAATCAGGGTCTCCCAGATGGGCCTTTACTTCTTGACCGGACATACCCTCTTCCAGGCCGACTACCTCAACAGGCAGGTGAGGTACGGGAGAACCCTGGCAGCCGGTTAACAGGGCCGGCAGGAAAATGACGAGGTAAAACAGGATACTGCTTGATTTTTTCATAATGTCCCCATCTTTTAGTAAACTGATCATCAGGTTGCAGATTATAGAGCGCCAGTATTTGGTATCCTGCCAAAATAACTGCTTAGTCAGTAAGTTCAAACATTTTTGGTCCCGAATGATTAACAGAGGTGATTATTATCTTTTCAGCCTGTGAACTTCAATCAGTTATTTTGACATTTATTGCTGAGTCAGGTTGTTCTTCTGTTTAACATGTGAGAATCAGGGTCTCAATCCTCTATTTTCCAGGGGCAGTGTTTTCTCTTGGAGCAGAAATCGCAGGCTATACCGTCCGGGTGCATATCAGGTCCCATTCCCACTACCGAGGAAACGGAGTTTTTGGGAATAATCAAGCAGCTTTCAGTCAGTTTTACCCCTATTTTTTCAACTGGAAGCCGGTCAAAAATGACCTGTTGCTGCTCGATGGGCCAGTTTTCCTGGCCGGGCTGAGCTCTCATCCCGGAGCCCCAGCCCCTGTCTGCGGCTTTTTCCCTTATTTCCGCAAGCAGCGCTTCTGAAGTTAAACGAAGAGCAGCAATGCCTGCTCCGGTGTAAGCCATGGCCTTAACAGGATCCCGATGGAAAAGTTCTTCACTCAGGTTCTCCAGATCCGCACCGATTGTGCATACCCCCAGGGCCACTTCTTTGGCCCCGGCCAGGGTCCGGACCGCAAGTTTTCCTTTAAATACACCGCCATCCTCTAATTCAATGGTCTGATGATAATAGTCTTTTACCTTAAAGATATCGAACAGGGCTGCCGGGGCAATAAATTCCCGTGTTTCTTCCAGGGCTTCTTCAGCCTCGGCATAGAGGCCTGAATCAGCCTTATCCGGCCGTACTCCCTGACCTTTGAGAATCAAGTCAGCATTAAGGGAAATTTTAATATCGTCCAATACAATCACGGAAAATAGCCTCCCATAATTCGAATACCTCGGGTCCCCTTGATGACAGGGTATTTTTTATATATAATTTACTTCAGATTTTTGATATATTATGTTAACAGGTCAATAACTAATGTCTTCCTCTATGTACATGTTATTTTATCATATTCCAAGGAAATAAGAGATGCGATGCCCAAAATGTGGATATATATCCTTTGACCAGCAGAAAACCTGTGCCAACTGTTCGCGCGACCTGCAGGAATTTATGCGGGAGTTTAACGGCACAGGCATGAAAGCGGAAAAGACCTCATTCCTTGACTCCCTCATTGCGGATTCCGGCGAGCAGTCTGTTCCGGGTCGAAATAGTGAAGAAGGCGGTGAAAAGGAAGATCCGTCTCAGGAGGAATTCTATTTTGATGAGGTGCCGGCTGCAGGGGAAGAAGGGACCGGAATCGAATTTTCCCTGGATGAGGAAGAGGAAGAAGTGGAGGAGAAGTCAACAGAGGATTCGGCCCCAGGAGATCAGAAAACGGCCGGGGAGGATCTTGATTTCGGTGAAGTGGGCTCTCTGGAGATTGGCTCTGAGGAGGCGCCTGCCGGTGATGAAGACGTTCCTGAGGAAGAAGAACCTTTACCCCCGGAAGAGCCTGATTTCAAACTTCAGCTTGAAAGTGATATAATGGAAGAAGAGCCGGATGAGGAAGGTCTGGAATATGATCTGGAAGATATCGACATGTCTGATCTTGTCATTGAAGGAGAGGAAGAAGAAGGTGCCGCTGATCAGGAAAAAAAGAAAAATGAGAGCCCCTTGGAGGACTTGTCCGATATCGAACTCTGAAAGCTGTTCAACAACCTATGCATCCAGATAGAATCCAGTCGGTTGAGGACTGTTCCGGTTTCCCGGAGCAGGTAAACAGTACAGCGGCAAGATTGTGCAGCAGGGCAACTGCCTTTTTGATTGATATCGCCATCCTGTTCCTGATCATGGGGACAGCTGCCTTGGTTGTGGTAGATCTTGCGCTGTTGATGTCTCCAGGAAGTCTTTCCGAGCAGTTGATCTTTATATTTTTATCCGGTTCCTTGGCCGGCTTATTTCCGGTAATATTTACTCCTGTCTATTTCCTTGTTTTCCATTCCCTGGGGGGCGAGACCCCGGGCAAGTTGATTATGGGGATCAGAGTTGTCAACGCCGAAAATAAGACAATCAGGCCGGGTACCTCCTTTTTGCGGGTAGTTGGATATTTGCTGTCAGGGATCCCAATGGGGACTGGATTTATCTGGATATTGTTTGATCAGGATAAAAGGGCGTGGCATGATAAGCTGGCCGGTACCAGAGTAGTTTACACTTAAGTCCTCTTATGTCCATGACAGCCGACTGTCTATATATGGTTTTGAAAAATTATATTGACAAAACCGAACCAGATGAGATATAGAAAAAGTTTTATCTGTGCCGAGATAGCTCAGTAGGTAGAGCAACGGACTGAAAATCCGTGTGTCCCTGGTTCGAATCCTGGTCTCGGCACCACATTAAACAATAAGGGGGTTGCGTCCTGCGCAACCCCTTTTTTCTATCACTTTTCCCTTTTTAGGAGCGATAGAAAAAATACCACAATGACTGCTCTGGCAGACATGAACCAGCTCTGACCGGAGAGCGATAGGCTGTCCCGTTTTCAAGATTAAGATCGGGGTCAAGGATAGGAGCTGGATACGACAAACCTTAAAAAGGGTGCTTAGTTATGCCGGATCCAAAAGATTGCACATTGTACAATAGTGGCCATAAGGGGGCGGAAACTGCTTTTGGAGAGACAGCAGAAAAATGGGGGGTAAATGAGGTCAATCTGACTTTTGAAGGCCATGCTATATCCCGGGACAGGAATGTCCGCCAGTTGAGCGAAGAGGAGCTGGCCAGAGGGGATATCAGTATGGAGCTGGTCTCCAAATTAATGCAGCGTACTTACTATGAAAGAAAGAGGATAAGAAAAGTTATCCAGGTAATCTTTCATATGGTGAATAAAGGATATCAGATTTTTACCATCGGCTCTATTCTGCCGGACAATACTGTCAAAGGCGGGACAGGCTGGGGCGTGGAACTGGCTAAGCTTTTCAATCGGCCGGTCAGTGTCTTTGACCAGGAAAGGGAGAGCTGGTATACCTGGACCGACGGTAAATGGCAGACAGATACCCCTAAAATCGCCTATACCACTTTTGTCGGTACCGGAACCAGATACCTCAGTGATGCAGGAAAAGAAGCAATTGAGCAGTTATTCAAGGATTCCTTCGGAAAATCCTGATCGTCAGGTCCTGAAAACAAAGCGGAAATTTATTTTCTGTGACCTTCGGCCCGCGGTCAGCTGTAGAAACTTTTTTTTACTGCCTTATAAGCTGCCGGATCTGTTTAAGATCTAAAATCCCAGCTGCTGTCAGCCCCCGTTATTAAACATTAATTCAAAATTGTGCTGTGAAGACAGTTCCGAGTCGAAAATCCGCTGCTGGAACTCGACTCTGTCGGATGGATAACCTTGAATTGATAATAGATCACTATTTTTTAACTTTAAACCGGAAGTGATAAATTTTAACCTAAAAATTATAGCCAGATATTGCAGGATAAGGAAAGCAAGATGAAACATGATCTAAAAAAAGTAAGAAATATCGGGATAAGTGCTCATATCGATTCCGGTAAAACCACCCTAACGGAAAGGATACTGTTTTATACTCAGCGTATCCATGCCATACATGAAGTCCGGGGCAAGGACGGTGTCGGAGCAACCATGGATTTTATGGAACTGGAGCGCGAAAGAGGGATCACTATTCAGTCCGCAGCAACTTTCTGCAACTGGAAAGGCTATGATATTAACATCATAGATACCCCGGGTCATGTCGACTTCACCATTGAAGTGGAAAGGGCCCTTCGGGTGTTGGACGGAGCAGTGCTCATTCTCTGTTCTGTGGGCGGGGTTCAGTCCCAGAGTATCACTGTAAACAGGCAGATGTCGCGTTACCGGGTACCGCGGGTGGTTTTTATTAACAAGTGCGACCGGACCGGCGCCAACCCCTACCGGGTCGCCAATCAGGTTCGGGACAAGCTTAATCTCAATGCCGTGCTTATGCAAATTCCTATTGGCCTGGAAGCTGATATGGAAGGCCTTGTGGACCTGGTAAAAATGAAAGCCCTTTATTTTGAAGGCGAGCACGGAGAAAAGATCAGAGAAGCGGAAATACCTGAGCATCTCCAGGAAGAGGCGGAAGAGAGACACGAAGCCCTGATTGATGCGGCCTCCATGTTTTCTGATGAACTCATGGAAGCCGCCCTTGAAGGGGAAACCACCGAAGACATGATAAATGAAGCTGTGCGCAGGGGTACCATCGAATTGGGCCTCGCACCCATATACATCGGTAGTGCTTACAAGAATAAAGGAGTGCAGCCCCTCCTTGATGCGGTAACCGATTATCTGCCCAGTCCTCCGGAGATCAACAATTATGCTCTGGATCTTGACAAAGACGGCGAAGAAGTGCCTGTAAGCTATGATCCCGACGATCCTGTCGTTGCCCTGGCATTTAAGCTCGAAGAAGGGCCATACGGCCAGCTCACTTATGTCCGGACCTATCAGGGTACCCTTAAAAAAGGTGACACCGTGATAAACCGCAGGACAGGTAAAAAGGTTCGAGTAGGAAGGCTGGCCCGGATGCACGCCGATGAGATGGAAGAGATCGAGCAGACCCATTCCGGAGATATCGCCGCCCTGTTCGGCATAGACTGTGCGTCCGGCGACACCTTTTGTTCGGAGGAAGTGAATTACTCCATGACCTCGATTCATGTGCCCCAGCCGGTTATTTCCCTGGCTATTGTCCCCAAGGACAATAAAGCTCAGATTAATATGTCCAAGGCCCTGAACCGCTTTACCAAGGAAGATCCCACTTTCAAGACCTACATTGACCCGGAAACCGATGAAACCGTTATTTCCGGGATGGGGGAACTTCACCTCAGTGTTTATGTGGAACGGATGAAAAGGGAGTACAAGGCTGATGTCGAGGTAGGTGCGCCCCAGGTTGCCTATCGTGAAGCCATCACCAAACGGGCGGATTTTGATTATACTCATAAGAAGCAGACCGGTGGGGCCGGACAGTTCGGCCGGGTAAGCGGATATCTTGAGCCCATGGAAGAAGGGGATTACGAATTTGTGGATAAGATCGTCGGGGGAGTTATTCCCCGCGAATTTATTCCTTCCTGTGACAAGGGATTTCAAAAATGTCTGGATAAAGGACTCTTAGCGGAGTATCCTGTAACCGGGATCAGGGCTGTTATCAATGACGGTTCCTATCATCCGGTGGACTCTTCCGATGTGGCATTTCAGTCCGCTGCTATAGGTGCCTTCAAGCAGGCCTACCAAAAAGCGGGTCCTGTCCTGATGGAGCCTATAATGAAAGTCGCTGTGGAAGGGCCCTCGGAATTTCAGGGATCTATTATGGGTACTCTTAATCAGCGACGGGGAGTTATTATCGGGACCCAGGAAGAGGGAGACTACACCGTGGTTGAAGCTGAGGTTCCCTTGTCGGAAATGTTTGGTTTTTCCACGGCCCTGCGATCATTAACCCAGGGCAAAGCTGAGTTCACTATGGAATTCACCGATTACAAACAGGTCCCCAAGAATGTGGCCCAGGAAATTATAGATAACTATCAAAAGAGTAAGAAAGGTGAGGAGAAGTAGGGAATGTTGAAAGAAGACCTCATTAATAAAAATCCACTGCGCATGATCTCACCCGTAGGCGAGGAAGGTTTTCGGGCCAGGAAAATGGGACTGGTTATGGCCCGGGCAGGACTCGGCAAGACCTCTATCCTGGTGCAGATCGCTCTGGATAACATGCTTCAGGATAAAAATATTCTTCATGTCTCAATCGGCCAGAGCCTGGACAAGACCACTGTCTGGTATGACGATCTTTTCAAGGATATTGCCCGGAAAAATGATCTGGAAAACTTAAACGAAGTCCAGGAAGAGATCATGCCCAGGAGAATGATCCTCACCTTCAATGAAGACACTTTCACAGTGGCCAAGCTAAAGGAAAGATTGAAGGATTTAATTGATCAGGATCTGTTCCGTCCGGCCTGTGTACTGATAGATGGATGTGACGATTCACCTTCCCAGGAAGAGCTCGAAGAACTCCGGGGGCTTATGGTTAAGTACGATTTTGATGTCTGGTTTTCTGCGGTAAATCATCGTAATGATCAGCGTCACAGTGAATCCGGAATTCCGGCTCCTTATCACGACACTGACGGTTTTTTTGAGACCGTCATTCTTCTTGAACCGGTTAAGGGGGGGGATCGTCTTGAACTCAATATTATCAGGGATCAGGGCGCAGTTTCTGATCGGAAGGGCAGTCTCCACTTAGATCCCTCAACCTTGCTGATTACCGAAAATTAGAGAGCGGCGCTTAAGGCTGTTTCACTATCCCTCATTCTGTTTTACAGCCTTAAGCCAAGCTCTGAATCTTGATAATACCTCCGGGTTACGCCCCTGACCTCAAAATCATCTCAACCTGCCGCTGAGTTTGCAGTTTCAATTCCCATGAGAATACGTCCCTGTATTGATCTTCACAAGGGCCGGGTCAAACAGATCGTCGGCTCCACACTTTCCGGTTCCTGCCGGGACAGTCTACAGACCAATTTTACCGCCACCAGACCCCCTTCCTACTATGCCAGGCTTTATAAAAGAGACGGCCTCAGTGGCGGGCATGTTATAATGCTCGGGCCCGGAAACGAAGAGGCTGCAGCTGAGGCTCTGGCCGCCTGGCCGGGGGGGCTGCAGATTGGAGGCGGTATTACTCCAGCCAACGGGCCCGCTTGGCTGGAAAAAGGAGCTGCTGCCGTAATCGTTACTTCCTATGTTTTTCAGGAAGGCCATATCCTGGAGGATAGACTCAGGGAGATGGTTAAAGCGGTGGGCCGGGAAAATCTGGTTATCGACCTCAGTTGCCGTAAAAGAGAAGGTAATTATTATATAGTGACTGATCAGTGGCAGAAATTTACTACTGTGACCATTACTAAAGAGACTCTTGATTATTTTGCCCGATTTTGTTCTGAATTCCTGATTCATGCCGTTGATGTGGAGGGTAAGTGCTCCGGGGTGGAAAGGAAGCTGGTGGAGATTCTGGGTGAGCTCAGTCCTATAACTACCACTTATGCCGGAGGGATAGCGGGTCTGGAGGATCTGGAAATTATCAAGGAGGCGGGTCAGGGGCGGCTGGATGCCACTATAGGCAGCAGCCTGGATATCTTCGGTGGAAACGGGATTACCTACGCCGAGGCCCTTGATTTTCATCGCCGCCAGCAGAACCGGGAAACAGGGGATAGGCGGAATGAACCATAAACAGGAAACAGCCTCTAACCAGGATACGGACTGCCCTAATTCCGGACGGGAACTGCATGCTATCCAGATCAAAGTCCCGGAAGACCTTTACCGGGCCTTCCAGCGCTGCATTTGGGTTCAGGTTAATGAGACCGGACGCAGCCAACTGGATATCATGGAAGAAGTGGTGGAGGATTTTCTGAAGAAGCACGGATGTTAGACGGCTTCAGGTTTTGCCGGTATGGGCCTGCCGAGTTAAAAATTGCCGGGATCCGCAAAGTTAAAACCTGTTGCGGATCCCGGCTGCAACAAAAACCCTCTGGTAGCTTTTAATAAGTTAACAGCGTCTTATTTTAATGCTTCTCCTTTCTTGTCCCCTTTTATGTCGTCTTTGAATAGAGACAATCCTCTTTCCATGGCACAGAAATCTCCGCACATGGTGCAGGTCTTCTGGTTCTCCGGAGTCCTGCTTTCTCTGATTTTCTGAGCCTCATCGGGGAAGAGGAGCATCCTGAAGTGATCGTCCCATCTGGTGTCCCTGCGGGCCAGGGCCACTTTCTTCTCCCTGTCCCTCCTTTCCGGATATTTGGCTATATCTCCTATGTGGGCGGCCAGACGGGTGGATCTTACCCCCATTCTGACATCCTCTTCATTGGGCAGGGCCAGATGTTCAGCCGGGGTTATGTAGCAGATCAGATCTGCACCGTAGCGGGCTGAGTTCGCCGCGCCTATAGCTGCCGTTATATGGTCATATCCGGCTCCTGAGTCCGCTGGCAGGGGGCCGAGCACATAATACGGGGCATTGCCGCTCATGCGTTTTTCCAGCATTATATTGCCCTCGATTTCATCCAGGGGGACATGGCCGGGTCCTTCCACCATCATCTGGCAACCCATATCCCTGCCGATCTCAGCCAGTTCACAGTTGATTATCATTTCAGCCATCTGGGCCCGGTCATGGCTGTCATGTATGGCCCCGGCCCTGATTCCGTTGCCCAGGGAGAGTACAGCATCATATTTCTTCATCAGCTCCACAACCCTGTCGAACTGCTCATAAAGGGGATTTTCTTTATTCTGATACTCCATCCAGGAGACCATATAAGTGCCGCCTTTGGAGACAAGTCCACCGTAGCGGTATCCCTGCTTACGCAGCCTGTCAATTGTGTAACGGTTTATTCCGCAGTGAATGGCCATAAAGGAGATACCGTCTTCAAGCTGTTTTTCGATCAAATCGAAGAGATATTCCGGCTCCAACTTGTTGGGATTTTTGTGTTTTACTGCTGCATCCGCGAAGGCCTGGTAGAGGGGGACGTTACCTACCGGTAGGTCAGTGGCCCCAATTACTTCCTTTCTTATCTTATTGAGATTTCCACCGGTGGACAATTCCATCAAGGTATCTGCCTTTTCCTGTTCAGCCGCCTTGGCCTTACGCTTTTCCAGCTCAAAATCCACGATATCCGACGAGGTTCCAATGGAGGCATTGACCTTGGTCCGCAAGTTCAAACCAATGCCGGTGACCTTCTGATCAGGTCGATTGGTGTTGCAGGGAACGACAATTTCTCCGGAAGACAATTTCTCCCTGATAAACTCAGCTTCCTGTCCTTCCTGGGCAGCAATTTTTTTCATTACTTCGCTGATATTGCCGGCACGGGCAAGTTCCAACTGGGTTTGCATTTTTTAACTCCCTGTTTTTAATTTATTCCCTTTAGCCAGACCATATTAAGGCCTGTTACAGATTACCCAAAAAAAAATCCGTGTTCCTCTTTTCCTTTGATCAAAAGGATAAGAGGAACACGGATTCAGGACGTCTCCATGTTTAACGTTCCGGCAGGTCTTCTGACTTGCGAATCAACCCGGATTCCGCGCCTTCCCGCCCTTGAGGACAGTGGCATCATGCGGAACCGGTACGCGCTTACAGCGTTGGTCCAACGTTACGGAATTTCACCGTATTCCCTTTTCATTACCGGCATGGAACCAGTAACACCGGATCGTTTATTTCCATATAAGACAAGCTATCTAATTTCCGCGAAATTGCAAGTATAAAATACGGTTCAGTTTTCTCTGATACAGGTTTTTGTCAAGCAAACCGGTTTCTCAAAGGAGCGCTTGACAGAAACCAATATAGTGATAGATTAAAAGAGGAATTTATCATTTTTCAGCCCACAGACCGTTCAATTACTCAATGTTAATTTAACTGCGGCAAATTCAATTACAAGTTATCTATGTATACCCGAATATATGTTCTCCGTTTCCCTAAAGAAACCAGCGATAAGCCCATTGTTTCCCAGATTGTTAAGAATTGTGATGTTGAGCTTAACATCCTGAAGGCTGATATCCTCCTTCAGCATGAAGGGGTGATGATAATTGAGCTTACCGGGCATAAGGAAGGACTTAAGAAGGCCCTGGACTATTTGAGGGATCTTGATGTCAAGATAGAGCTGCTTTCTGCTATAATCAAAAGGGATGACAGCAAGTGTTATGAATGCGGGGCCTGTACAGGGATATGCCCCACCGGTGCCCTGCACTTAAAGCGCCCTGAAATGTCAGTCGTTTTCGATCTGGATAAATGTAACGGCTGCAGTCTCTGCGTGGCAACCTGCCCGGTCAGAGCAATGGAGGTCTCCCTTACCCAGACCATCTCCTCATCCTCGGAAAATGGTGGTTGCACCTGATGTTCTCTTTAAATTCCCAGCGCCTCACCCGGACTTTTGTTGATCTCTGCCAGATAAACAGCGCTTCCAGACATGAACAGGAGCTAGCCTCTCACCTCTGTTCATGCTTTCAGAAATTAGGGGCCTCCGAAATTGTCGAAGATGATTCCGCTCCTGCAACAGGGTCAAACACCGGAAACCTGATTGTCAGGTTTGATGGAAACGATATTGACACTGATGCAGTTTTTTTTAACTGTCACCTTGATGTTGTTTCGCCATGCCATAATGTCAGGGTCAAGGAAAGAGACGGCTTGTTCACAAGTTCAGGAAATACAGTGCTCGGTGCAGATGATAAGGCCGGAATCTCGATTATTCTGGAAGCCATCCAGGTCCTGCAGGAAAATAATCACAGCTACTGTCCGTTTGAACTGGTCCTGACTACCTGCGAAGAGATCGGCTTGCTCGGGGCCAAAGCCTTCAAGGCGGATATGATAAAAGCCGCCTATGGTTATTCCCTGGACTCGACCGGTACCGACAATATTGTCACAGGCGCTCCCGCTTCTCATACCATAGATGTAGATATACATGGCCGCAGCGCTCATGCCGGTCTTCATCCGGAAAACGGCATTAACGCCATTCAGTTAGCCGGTCAGGCCCTTTCTCAAATGCCCCTGGGCCGTCTCGATCCAGAGTCAACCGCTAATATAGGCATGATTAACGGTGGACAAGCCACTAATATTATTCCTGATTTTGTTAATATGCAGGGAGAGATCCGCAGCCATTCCCGGGAACTGCTTGATCAGCATCTTGCAGCATATCGCAGAATTTTCCAGGGGCTCCTTGCCCAGTATCCCGATAATTCAGGGGACGGGGTTCCCTCTGTTTCATTCCGGCATCCTGAGCAATATCCTCTCATGAATCTTGCAGAAACCCTCCCTGTCATTCAAAGGGTCGAGCGCTCCGCCGGGAAGCTGGGCAGAAAAGTGGACAAGATCAGGGCCGGCGGAGGCAGCGATGCCAACTTTTTCAACTATCACGGTATACCCACCGCCATTCTCGGGGTCGGAATGGATCATGTTCATTCCACAGCGGAACAAATCAGGCTATCTGACATGCTTCGTACTGGAGAATTAATCTGTGCCATCCTCACCACTCCCTGACCCTTCTCTGATCGGTCTTTTTTTTGCCGCCCTCCTATAGGAGTTTAACGACTCCTTCCTGACATTCCGGCTTTTTTATCTTCGATTTCTATCTGTGCGGTACGATATTACCATATCTCGATCAGTTGTACCCGGATGCCAGTTAATTTTCTTTATCTGTTCCTAATGTTCCACGTGGAACATTAGGAAGAAATTCCTTGTAAATGGATCGAATTGATTTTATACAATGATGACGGTGTTTATTCTGTGTAAAGAAAGGTTCTGAAAATAAAGCCTTATATATGAGACATCGGCGATAGCCGGCAAAACGTCCGGGCTTGGATCGCTTGGGAGGGTGAAATGTGGAAATATGGCCTCTTTAGTCAATAAGGGTAATAAAAGGTGAGTTGTTATGGCTAAGGCAAAAACCATTGCATTGGCAAATCAGAAAGGTGGTGTCGGGAAAACAACCACGGCGATCAATCTCTCCGCTTCCCTGGCTAAGGCCGGGAAAAAGGTATTGTTGGTGGACTCGGATCCTCAGGGAAACGCTTCAAGCGGCTTGGGGGTTTCTCTCCAGAAAAAGGAGCAGCATCTATACCACTGTTATGTCGAACCTGAACAGGCAGGAAAGGTCATAAGGCAGGTGGCGGATTTTGACAACCTTTTTATACTTCCCTCCCATGTGGATCTTATCGGGGTTGAAGTTGAATTCATGAGTACAGTGAAAAGGGAGAAGAGGCTTACCCAGCTCCTGGCCCCGGTTGTTGAGCAGTATGATTATGTGGTTGTTGATTGTCCTCCGTCTCTGGGCCTTTTAACAGTTAATGCCCTTACTGCGGTTGATGAGGTGCTGATACCTTTACAGTGTGAATACTTCGCCATGGAAGGCCTAAGTCAGCTGGTCAGGACCATACGGCTCATAAAAAATTCCTACAACAAGAAACTGCAGATCGGCGGAGTTATACTTACCATGTTTGATAGAAGAAACAAGTTGACTTACCAGGTTGCCAAAGAGGTCAGGAGGTATTTCGGAGACCAGGTATTTGATGCAGTCATCCCCAGGAATGTTCGTCTTAGTGAGTGCCCCAGCTACGGTATACCTGTAGTCAGATATGACAAAGATTCCAGTGGGGCCCGGGCCTATACCGCCCTGGCCAAGGAGATTATCAAGAAAAGGGCGTGAATCAGCAGGGAGTAGCAAAATGGGAAATGATCGATTAGGAAAAGGGCTTGAGTCTTTGCTGCCGAAAAACTATGACCATGATGAAGGATGGTCCGATAAAGGAGAAGGGGAAGGATATTTTCTTTGTGATCTGGATGTGATTACAGCCAACCCCTATCAACCCAGAAGCAGGATAAGTGAGGAAACCCTGACTGAGCTTGCCCAGTCTATTGAAAAAAACGGGATACTACAGCCTCTGGTGGTCAGCAGAACAGAGAGCGGCTATGAAGTTATTGCCGGGGAACGTCGGTTGCGGGCTGCCAGAATGGCCGGGCTTGACAGTGTTCCAGTAGTGGTGAAGGATGTCTCTCCCCAGGATCAGCTGGAGCTGGCCCTTATTGAAAATATTCAACGCCAGAATCTCAATCCCGTTGAAGAAGCAGAGGCCTACAGCCGTTTGGTTCAAGAGTTTTCCCTCACCCAGGAAGAGGTTGCTTCCAGGGTGGGTAAGAAGAGGTCAACGGTTACCAATATGCTGAGACTTATCCAGCTGCCGGACTACATTAAGGAAGATATGCTGGAGGGGCGACTGAGTGCCGGTCATGCCAGGGTATTAGCCGGACTTCTGAAAGACCCTGACCTTCTCAGGGAGGTTAGGGATGAGATTGTTCAAAAGAAGATGTCGGTGAGGCAGGCGGAAAAAATGGTCCAGCAGAAAGAAAAGAAAAAGTCGGAACACCGGGATCAGGAGGAGTCCGCCGCTTTCAATAAGATCCCGAAATCCTACTGCGATACTCTGGCCCGGGATATTACCAGGGTGATCGGCAATAGGAGTCGGATTGTCCAGAAAAAAGGAAAGGGTAAGCTGGAGATAGAGTATTACTCACTGGAAGACCTGGAAAGGATTCATGACATGCTAAGTAAGCTGTCCGGAGGGGAGAGTTAACAAACTTGGGGACTGGAGCTGATCTATCTCCTGCAGATAATCAGGCGAATAAAATAGACAAGGTAAGATGATGACTGATAAGCTCTGTTTTTCCGGCCGGATTGATGTGGAAGAAAATCGGTTCTGTGCTGATGATGTTTTAACTATGAGGCTGTCCTGCCCCGGAATCGGGGAGAAGGCGGAACCCGGGCAATTTGTAATGATAAGGGCGGCGGAAGTGAAAAGCGACGATCCTTTGCTGCCCAGACCTTTTTCCATTCATTGGGCTGATTCCGAAGGGTTTGAAATACATTACAGGATTGTAGGCAGGGGGACCCGCTATCTGTCGCAATTAAGTTCCGGTGATCAACTGTATGCTTATGGCCCCCTGGGTAGAGGTTTTATCGTGGAGCCCGGAGAAAACCAACTGATCGTCGGCGGCGGTATGGGGGTGGCCCCGCTCCTGTTTTTGGCGGGAAGAATAAGAACTTATCTGCCTGACAGCAGGTTGCAGGTGGTTATTGGCGCCAGGTGTTATAGTGAAATTACCTCAAAAGACCGTTTTAACCGTTTGGCTGATAAGGTCAGGGTGGCCACGGAAGATGGTTCTCTGGGGATTCAGGGACTGGTGACAGATCTGCTTGACCATTCTGCCCTGAAAGACTGCAGTCATAAGGTATACAGCTGCGGCCCCATGCCGATGCTGAAGGCGGTCAGCCAATGGTGTGGGGGGAAGGGCTGGCGGTGTCAGGTTTCCATAGAGACGGTAATGGCCTGCGGGATCGGGGCCTGCCTGGGATGTGTGGTTGAGGCCGGGGACGACTTGGACGGCAGGTATCTTCATGTCTGCTCAGAAGGCCCGGTATTTGACAGCAGCCGTTTATGGTGATTTAAAAGATCAATTAGAGTGTGATATATGGAACCGGACCTATCGGTGAAAATCAGGGACTGGCCCCTTAAAAATCCGATTATAACAGCCTCGGGAACATTTGGTTACGGGAAAGAGTTTGCGGATTTTCTGGACATAAGGGAGTTGGGGGCGGTCATGGCTAAAGGGGTATCCCTGGAGCCCAGAAAGGGAAATCCTCCGCCCCGAATTGTTGAGACCCCCTGCGGTCTTTTAAATGCCATCGGCCTGGAAAATGTTGGTGTTGAACGGTTTATCGAAGAGAAGCTGCCCTATCTCCTGGACAGCGGTGTGCAGTTTGGTGTTAATATTCTGGCTGATACCTTGGAAGATTACGCGGAGCTGGCCTCCAGGCTGGATAAAGTTGATGTCCCGGCTGTTGAAGTCAATATCTCCTGTCCAAATGTGAAAAAAGGAGGAGTTGCCTTCGGTACTGACCCGGTACTGACCAGAGAGGTCAGCAGGGCTGTTAAGGATAATTTCAGGGGTACGGTTATCGTTAAGCTGTCCCCCAATGTAACAGATATCAAGGTAATGGCAGGGGCCGCCGAGGAAGGCGGCGCTGATGCTATCTCTCTTATTAACACCCTCCTGGGAATGGCGATAGACCACCGGCAGAGAAAACCGGTCCTGGCTAATACCATTGGTGGCCTGTCAGGGCCGGCAGTCAAACCGGTTGCCCTGCGTATGGTTTGGGAGGCGGCCGGGCAAGTGGAGATCCCGGTAATTGGTATAGGAGGAATCCGTTCTCTGGAAGATGTTCTGGAATTCCTCCTGGCAGGGGCTTCCGCTGTCCAGGTCGGGACCGCGAATCTGGTGGAACCCGGGGTGAGTGCCGGACTGGTAAATCAGTTAAGGGATTATTGCCGTGCCCGGGACATAGCCAGGGCAGCCGATCTCACCGGAGTCCTGAGATTGCAGGATTATGGCCCGGACCCGGCTGAAACGAAATAGCCTGGAACTTCAGGCTGCCCGCAGAAAGGCAATGACTGCTAAAGCTACGTTCCCTCACCTAAGTGGAGCTTCCGTTAGCTTGCTTTTTTATTACGTACCTGAGATGCGGTAAGGAAAAAGGCGAGAAATTACTTAATCATGCGGCAGAAGATTAAAAGGCAGGCCCTGCTGAAGATATTTGAAGTTTATCAGGGATGGGCGGATAATAAAGAATTTGCCTGTGCCAAAGGCTGTTCTGCCTGTTGTACCCGGAATGTCATGATGACCGCCCTGGAAGGAGAACTGTTTCTGGAACAGATGAGAGAAAAGGGCCTGCAGCAGCGGCTTACTGAAAGGTCTATCGGTGAAAGCGGTGCTGTCTGTGTCCAGACCATGAACGAATGGGCCGAGCAGTGTATCTCAGGCAAATATGAGAGCAAGGAAAGTATTCAGGAAAACCTGGAATCCTGCCGGTTTCTGGCTGAAGACCAATTATGCCTGATATATGAGGCCAGGCCTTTCGCTTGCCGGTGTTTTGCTTCCTTAAGCCCCTGCCGGCATATGGGGGCGGCCAGTCAACCGGGGTGGCTGACTGCGGTTAACACCTCGGTTATGCAGATAGTAGAACATCTCGGCCAGGGTGAAATTTACGGGGCGCTTGACAACATAATTCCCGCCCTTTGCAGTAGAGGGGAAAATAATGATCTCGCCGGATTTCCGCCCAAGCAGCAGGATGGTGGAAGTAAACCGACAGACGGGCTGCGGCTGGCCAAGCCTTTGCCGGGCCTGGTAATTGAACAGGAGGACAGGGAGACGGTCAGTCTTTTCCTTGATTCCCTTTTTGCTGCAAGGGTCGAGGGAAGGAGCCTGAAGGATATATTAAACCATGGCTGAATCATTAGCAGGAGACAGAATTATCCCGGAAATAGACTGGTCGGAAATCGAGACGGTCATGCTTGATATGGACGGGACCCTGCTTGACCGCTATTTTGACGATTATTTCTGGACCACCTATGTCCCGGAAGTCTACTCCCGGGAGAAGGGTGTTAATTTTGAAGAGGCCTCTACCTTTCTTAGCGCCAAGTTTCGAAAGAGACAGGGTACTCTGGCCTGGTCGGATATAGATTTCTGGACCGAAAAGCTGGGTCTGGATATAGCTCTTATGAAGGAGAGAATCAATCATCTGATTCAGGTACATCCTTTTGTCCCGGATTTTCTGCAGTTCTGCCACCAAATGGGGAAAAAGGTGCATCTGGTCACCAATGCCCATAGCAGAACCCTGGCAATCAAGATGGCCAAGGCCGAAATTGACTGTCATTTCGACCGGATAATATGTGCCGAAGATATCGGTCTGGCAAAGGAGGAAGACGGCTTTTGGGAGAGGTTGGCGGAGCTGACCGGCTTTAGAAGGGAGACATCCCTGTTGGCTGACGATAACCAGGAGGTTCTGGACCGGGCGGAAAAATACGGTATAAAGTATCTCATTTTTGTAGCAAAAGCCAGTACCGCCCTGCCTGCCCGTTATTCAAAAAAATACCCCTCGATTGATTATTTTGACGAGCTGATGAAAAGTTGAGAATTCAAGGCCTTACTGTTGCTTTGCCCTCAAGAGGTTATCAGGGTGGCTAAAAACAGGTCTGTTGAATATATTTCAGGGGTAATCAACCTTGCGGCAGACGGATAATCTCAATATCCCCCCAGGCTCCGAGATTTTCATCCATTACTATAACTACACCGGTCAGTCCGGGGATGGACTTTCCAAGGCTCAAGCCTTTCTCAAGGTCACCGACCCTTCTGATCTCATTGCCGATTCTGGTGGCGGCAGCATCAGCAAGGGAAATGTCAGGCGCCAGAACAGTAACAGAGTCCGCCTGACCAAGACTCAAAGAGTGGCCGATGGTACCGGAGGAAGTACATATGCCAATGGGCATCCCCTCCCGGGCTATCTTTATTCCTATCCGGTTACTGAGTACGGATGTACCGGCGTATATATTGACACAACTGCTCCGGCTTCGTTTTAAATAGATATCGCCTCCGTTTTCAACTATAATTTCAGAGCAGCCTTCATCTGCCAGCAGATCACGGCCCACAAATCCTGATATTGCTCCGGCCACAGCTGCCATAGGACCAACCCCGGCTTTATCCGCGGCGGCCAGCATGTCCTTGACTATCGGAGGAGCAAGCCTGTCCCAGGGCAGAGGTTCAAGGGCGGTTAAGAAAAGAGGATTGCGGGCAATATAATTTTCCAGTTGGCTGCGATACTGAATCACCAGGTGGGTAGCTGATTCTTTTATGTCCCGATCGGCCAGGATTTGCAGATCAGTCTGGGAGACCCTGACGAAGGTGGAGATTAAGCCGTCGGCATCAATTCTGTTGCGATAGTCACGATTGATATAGGACAGTGGTGATTTCGGGGTCTTAGCCATAAGCAATAGCCGGCGGAAAATGATGCCTTGGTTAGTTTGTGGTAATTTGTTTTTCTAACTGTCAATTAAAGGGAAAAGTTGTTCTGATCTCCGGCCTCCCGGGTAAGATTTAGATCTTGATAGCTTTTTGTAAAGAGTTTTGTCAAGGACTTGAGCATTTAAAAGACCTAACCCAACATTCCGACTTGAGAAAAACACTATGATTTCAAAAGGCTGGTATAACACTATCTAAGATCCTGGCATCAATCCACTCGAGATGAAGATAAAACCAAAAAGAACCGCTGATGAACTATTGATCCTTTTTACCCGATTTCCTGAACCGGGACAAGTAAAGACCCGGTTAATCCCGGCTCTGGGATCCAGGAAGGCTGCGAAGCTGCAGCGCATTCTTACCGGGGTAAGTATAGAGGAGGCCCTGGATCTGTCAGGCAGGAGAGGGACTTTGACGGAACTGTTTTTCTCTGGAGGGGATGACAATTTGATGAAGCAGACCTTTGGATTGTCTATGCCGTTGAAGCTGCAAAAAGGAAGCACCCTGGGAGAAAAATTGAGGCAGGCTTTTCGGGAGAGCTTTGCCCGGGGCATAACCAGAGTCGTTATCATCGGTACCGACTGTCCATCTTTGACCTCAGAGATTATGGAATCCGCCCTGTTAAAACTTAAAGATTATGATGTGGTTGTAGGCCCGGCTGTGGATGGCGGTTTTTATCTTATTGGTATGGGGGAGGGGTACGATGATATCCTGGAGGGTATTGACTGGGGTTCGGGCCAGGTCCTTGCTCAGTTGACAGAGAATATACAAAAGAAATCATTGGCATTCACCTTAATGGATTATTTACGGGATATCGATGACCCCGAGGACCTGACAGCCCTGGGACCTTGGATCAGGAGGGAGCTGACGTGACTTGTAACTATTTGATATCAATAATAATTCCAGTAATGAATGAAGAGCGGGTCATTGCCACAACCCTGGCTGGCCTGGACAGGAGGGGGTGTGAATTGATAGTGGTGGACGGGGGCAGCAGTGACCATACTGTTTCCTTTGCCGAAAAGTGCGGGGCCACGGTATTGATTTCCAAGCCCGGCCGGGGCAGGCAGCTGAATATGGGGGCGGAAAAAGCAAAAGGTGGCATTTTGCTTTTTCTCCATGCGGATACCATGCTGCCACGTGACTTTCAATCCCCGGTTATCAGCACAATTAAGGAAGACGGGGTTGCAGCAGGGGCCTTTCGATTGGGGATTCAGGCAGAAGGCTGGAGGTACCGGCTGCTGGAAAAGGGTATTGAACTGCGTTCACAAATACTGGGGCTGCCTTACGGCGATCAGGCTGTTTTTCTGCACAGAGAGACTTTCCTTGAGGTGGGAGGCTACCCTGATTTGCCCATAATGGAGGATGTCGGCCTGATAAAAAAACTGAGAGGTAAAGGCAAAATAAACTTACTTACGGAAAAGGTGCTGACCTCGGGAAGAAGGTGGCAGAAACACGGGGTGGTTAAGGTGACCGTGGTCAATCAGCTATTGCTCTGGGCCTTCCTTCTGGGCTTGCCCCCGAGCTTTCTTTTCAGATGTTATTACGGTGGAAAAGAGATCTGATATCGGGGGAGTAGGAGGATGAAGTGATGCCCTCAAGGTTTCGTCCTTAATGGCGTGGACCAGGTATCGGGATATGTCTTTCAGATAAGGGTAAGTAAGGGACTGACTGAAAAAGGGGCTGGAAGAGGATATCATGGCGTTGAGGGCCAGGAAGAGGAGGCAGGAAAGACCCAATCCCTTGATCGTTCCGAAAATTGCACCCAGGGAGCGGTCAAACCAGTCAAGCAGGGCCACGGAGACCAACTTCCTGATTAGCAGGCCCGATAGGTGAACCACAAGAAAGACCACCAGGAAAATCAGGAGATAGGCTATAAGGAAGCCGAGCTGCTGATTTTTTATATAGGGCAGGATGAACAGTCCTGTTTCTCCGTAATAATGGCCTGCCAAAATAAAACTCAGGATCAGAGCCAGAATGGAAGAAATCTGCCGGATGAAGCCGATCCAGAGTCCCCGTACCAGGAAGATCAGCATAAGTATACCTACAGTGATATCAAGAACAGCCATAAGAGTCCGGTCGATTCGTTTAAAGGTGGCTTCTAAGGGCAATCCGGTCTGATTTAGTTCAGAGCCTATAATCAGCTCGAATTCGCAGGAACAGATGATAAAAATGCTGACAGATTTAAGTATACCGATTGCAGAAAAACTGGCAAGTGAAAATAGTCAGGCATTATTGGATTTTGGCCTGGTAATGGCCAGAGTAGATTTGGTTAAATACCGTTTTCCTTTTCTGGTAAGAACCCGGCTGGCTGAAGCGGAAAAAAGACGGCTGAACAGCCTGGGTAGAGAAAAAAGGAGACAGGAGTGGCTGGCAGGCAGGTTAGCCGCCAAGGAGGCGGTGTTTACAGTAATGTCCGGAAGCACTAAAACTTCTCTGCCCTTTTTTGATTACAGGTCTGTGGCTGTGATCCAGGATGAGGCGGGCAGGCCTTATATGGTATCTGAATTACAGGAGGTGCGGGCCCTGGATCTCTCCATTTCCCACAGCTCTGGTCTGGCAGTGGCTCTCGCCTCCCCCGGCCGGTGCGGAATTGATATTCAGAAAGTTGATCCCTCTCTGGAAAGGGTCCAGAGTTATTTCGTCAAGGAGACGGAAAAGAAATTGCTGGGGGCTCTCCATCATTCTTATACAATCAGGCAGAGGCTTGCCCTGCTATGGTCGGCCAAGGAGGCTTTAAAAAAACAGTGTAGCAGGAGGCCCCTGCCCGGCTTTGGTGAAATTGAGTTGACCCGGGTCAGGCTCGCGGAAATGCCGGTTTTTACAATGGATTTTCGGGACCAAAGCAGAGAGGTGGCAGTCACTTTCTACGGCAGCTACAGCCTGGCTTTGACCATGCCTGAGATAGTCACGATTGATGAATGAAGAGATCCCTTCCAGTTTTGTAATTTATCAATATTTTATTGTTCAAAGACAAACTCATAGGGAATTTTTCTCTTATCAAAGTGCTGCAGGATGTTGCGCAATCCCCATAGAGTCTCCACAGTAAAATCGACTTCCCAGCCCGCAGTGGTGGATGGCAGACTGGAGAGGGCAATTACTTCGGTTATCTTCATCTCAACCGGGGCAACACTTAACAGCATGAAGATCCGGTTGCGGCTGTAAGGCTTTGTAATATAAAGGCTCTGGGGTTTTTTTACTTTGGTCTTTTTAAGATGCCAGCGGATCTCTATTATGTCCTCCCGACTTAATTTAAGGGATTGTAAGCGGCTGCAGTTCTTATCGTGCACCGAAACCCCTCTTTCACTCAAGAGAGCCAGAAGCCCTTTTTCCGAGGGAATAGGGTGGCAACACTGGGAGAGCTTGACGCATACCGGGTCCAGGGTGTCCAGATAAACCTGGTTTAAGGCTCCGGCAGGGGCATCAAGCAATTGGGGGCCTTTATAAAGGCCGTGTTTGATTTCATACATAACCTCCCCCAGGCGCAGCAGCCCCTGGCCTATGGCTGTATACAGGTCGTCCATGTCTTCTTTGCCGAAATAATCAAGAATTTCTTTTACTTCCTTTTTATTCAGGATCGTGTAGGGGATGCCATAGCGTTTAAGCTCCTGGTGAACCAGTTTCTTGCCTATCTTGATACTTAAGGGTCTACGCCTCTGCCGGAAAAGGCGGGAGAGTTCGGAACGGGCCTTGGGGGTCTTGCAGAGTTTCTGGATTCCGGGATCAAACTCTACCGGATTATCCTGGGTAATAATATTTACCCGGTCGCCGTCTTTCAAGACGTGGCTTATGTCCACTTGTTTGGTCCCTACCTTGGCCCTGAGGCAGTGCTTTCCCACTTCGGTATGGACCTTAAAGGCGAAGTCGAGTACGTTGCTGTGGAAAGGCAGACAGATTATGTCTCCTTTGGGAGTATAAGTATAGATCTCCTTTTTGCCACTGACCGCAATCATGTCATGATAAGGGACCTCAGAGTCCGACCCCAGAATACGAAACATTTCCCTTATTTCCCGGGCAAAGGCTTCCGGGACTTTCTGGAAGGACAGCCATTCGTTAATGATGCCGTTTTTAGCGACCTGCATCATGCGTGGCGTTCTGATTTTAAAAAGATAATTGTTGCCCTTGATATTAATCCGGGTGTGAATGGCCTGATATCCGGTGGGCTTGGGATTGGCTATGAAATCCCGGACTGTGCCGGGAATAGGGGGATAAAGCTGGTGAACTACTCCCATGGTGGTATAACAGTCCTGGATGCTGTCCACCACAATAGTTGCCGCCATGGTCTCCTCTATTTCCTGAACCAGGACCCGGAGGGTGGTATCGTAATAAGCCCACAGCCCTTTGGCCTTAAGGCGGACTTCGTGACCCAGACCGGCTTCCTTCAAAGCATTATCCAGGGTGTCCCTTATAATTCTGGTCTCCTCGCTGTTTTCCATTCTCCTGATCATGGAGAGAACTTTCTGGCTTTGTTTGGGGAACTTGTAGGTCAGGGCAAGTTCGTAAAGTTCCCTTTTCATTCTGAACAGCCCCATGACCCGGGCAATAGGGGCATAAACACTCAAGGTCTCATCAGCGATTTTTTGGCGTTTCTTCTTGGGCATGGCGCTCAAGGTGCGCAGATTGTGAAGCCGGTCCGCAAGTTTGACCAGCATAACTTCCACTCTGGCTGAAGCCTGACTGAAGATTTTACGATGGACAAGTTTATAGAAGCTTTGCCGGTCACCGTCGAAGCTGCTGATTTTGGTGCAGCCTTCTACTATGGCGGCGACAGAGGGGCCGAACATCTCGCTGATTTGGGGTATAGTTATTTCCTTTACATCCTCTACAGTGTCGTGGAGCATGGCCGCAGCCAGGGTGGCGGGATCACGCACCCCGACCTCCTCTACCAGAATCCTGACCACATGGCAGGGGTGGCTGATATAGGCCTCTCCTGATTTCCTTCTCTGGTCCTGGTGGGCATTAACCGAATAGGAAAAGGCTTTCCAGAATAAATTGGCAGGTCCTTCCTGGTCGCCCAGGTACTCTTCCATAATCCTGCCGAATGTACCTATGTCAAATTTGTTAGTCTTCATTTAGTTGATATGATACAATTATTGCAAAGTTCAGATGTTTTTCCTGATAAATGCTTCCACTAAAGGCTGCCGAGGCCATTTTTCAACATCTGTGGCCGTTTTCCTCGAATCTTAAAATCAATGATATCTTATTTATGGCAAAAAAAAACAGAAATATACCCCGTCCTCCTAAGAAAAAAAGCAGTTTTCTGTCATCCGACAAACTTCAGGCTCTTCTCAAGGATATTATAATCATCATATACCATCATGCTAAAGGGGTAGATTCCAAAAAAATCAGGGAAATTCTACAGTTGCCTCCTACCCACACTGCCGAGATCAATACCGCCCTGGCTGCCCTCTCTCAACAGGGAGTGCTCAAACAAAAAGGGAAGACAGGCTATGTCCTTGATCCGGTTAATGTCCGCCAGGGCTCTCTGTCCTTCCATCCCAAAGGATTCGGCTTTATTTCCCTTGATTCCGGGGAGGAGGGGGGCGGCCGGGAAAATGATGTCTTCATCCCTGCCCGTTATATAAATCATGGAATCCACGGGGATCAGGTTCTTGTCCAGGTAACCAAGAAGACACGGAAAAAGGCGGAAGGACGTATCCTGGCCATTCTCCAGAGGACAACCGATAAAATAATCGGAGTTTATAGAGGCGGCAGGACCAGAGGCCGGGTGGAGCCCGAGGATGACAAGTACCCTTTCCATTTTATTATACCCGGTGAACTTTCCTGCGGGGCCAAGGATGGGGAAATGGTGGTAACCCGGATGGAGCCCGGGGAAAATCAGAAACATCACAGGCAGTCGCCCCCTTATTACGGCAGAATCGTTGAGGTACTGGGAGATACTGAAGCCCTGGAAACCCAGGCCAGAATCGTCATCAATAAGCATGGACTGGTAGACAGTTTCCCGGATGAGGTTCTGGTTGAAGCGGTACGGCTTGATAAGTCAGTAGTTGCCACCAAGGACCGCCGTGACCTGCGGGACATCCTTCATGTCACGATCGACGGTGAGGATGCCCAGGATTTTGATGATGCCGTAGCTGTGGAAAAGACAAAGAAAGGCTATCGACTCTATGTCTCGATAGCCGATGTAAGTCATTATGTCCGGCCGGACTCGATCCTGGATCAGGAAGCCTATCAGCGGGGGACAAGTGTCTATCTGCCGGGCACGGTTCTGCCCATGCTCCCGGAAGAGTTGTCCAACGATCTCTGCAGCCTCAGGCCGGAAGTGGACCGTTATGCTTTTACCGTTATCATGGAGTTCGACCGCCAGGGTAATCTTCGGAAGAAAGAGTTTCATAAAAGTATAATCCGAAGTCATTATCGGTTGACCTATAACATCGTCAATCAAATTCTGGTGGAGCGGCTGCCCGAGGTCCGGCGGCAGTACAAGCCGATTTTAACTCCTGTCAAATGGATGGGGGAGTTGGCCGGTGCCTTGGAACAGCAGAGAATAGACCGGGGCAGCCTTATCATGGAGATCCCGGAAGCAGTCGTTGATGTCGATTTTGACAAAAATAAAATCAACTCTATTTACCGGGCAGAGAGAAAAAAATCCCACAAGATTGTTGAAGAGTTTATGCTGATTACCAATGAGGCAGTGGCCACAAGCCTTGAAAAGAAAAAAACCCCTACCCTTTACCGGATACATGAGAGGCCTGACCCCCAGAAGGTGGCGGAGCTGGAGAGCTTTCTGACAGCACTCGGCTTCCGGCCCCCTTCTGATACCGGGACGATCCACTGGTTCCAGGAAATTCTGAATGTTGCCCGTGGAACATCCCTGGAATATATTGTGAACAACCTGATCCTGAGAGTAATGCAGCAGGCCCGCTATGACCCGGAAAATCAAGGCCATTTTGCCCTGGCCTCCTCCTGCTATACCCATTTTACCTCCCCGATCAGACGTTACCCCGATCTTCAGGTGCATCGGGCTCTGGCGGGTTTGAGTACAATTCTGCCGCAGGATGTGGATCTGGCCGAGGCTGGTGAGCATACCTCCCAGAGGGAGAGAAAGGCCATGGATGCGGAACGGGAAATGGTGGGGCGATTGAAGGCTCTGTATATGAAAGACAGGATAGGAGAGGAATTCAGGGCCAGGGTTTCCGGGATCAGTTCAAACCGGCTTTTTGTGGAGCTGACTGATACGGTGATAAGCGGCAGCGTGGAACTCAGTGAGCTTAAAGGGGATTATTTTGTGGTGGATGAGAAAAATCATCGTCTGATTGGAGAACGGACCCACCGGGTTTATCAGATAGGGGCTGAAGTGGAGGTCCGTCTGCTCCGGGTCGATCCGGGCCAACAGAGAATTGATTTTACGATTACGTAGCCTGGCTTATTCAACATTGATCTTCCGACTATCACCTATTGAGTTCAGAAATTACAGTTTAAACCATGGATATGCGCCAGCAAATGCGTAAAACCATTCTGGCCGGCAGGGATGCTATGACCAGGACTGTCCGGGAAGAAAAAAGCCGGGTGATCAGGGACAGGGTCCTGACCATGACTGAACTCAGCCGGGCTTCCTGTGTTATGATCTATGTCAATTATCGCAGTGAAGTGATAACCCGACCACTGATTGCAGAGCTGCAGGGACTGGGTAAAACCGTGGCAGCACCGGTTACCGACCCGCACAACGCACGTTTGCTCCCTTATATAGTGGGAAATGAGGCGGAGGATCTGATCCCGGGGTACTGTAATATTCCTGAGCCTGATTCCGGCAGCCAGCCCAGCTTGGATCCGGGGCGGCTGGATATCGTTCTGGTGCCCGGAAGTGTTTTTGATCCGGATGGCAATCGTCTCGGCTATGGCGGCGGCTATTATGACCGTTTTCTGAGTCAGGAGGCGCCCCAGGCCCTGACTGTAGGCCTGGCTTTTGAAATGCAGATCGTCGACAGTGTCCCTGTACAGGATCATGATATCCCTCTCGACCTGGTGATTACAGAAAAGAGGGTTGTACATGGAGATAAAGAGAGCTGAGTCAACATTCACCGCCCCTGTTTTTCGTCCTCGTGGTCATAAGCAATCGTATATCCAAAGGCATAAGAGTTCGACAATCTCTAAAACTGAAAGACAGGATAAAAACCGGGCAGCCTCTTCAGACACCGGCCGGACCCGGACAGGCTATTAATAAATCGACACCGGAACTCCAAATTCAAACCCTATGAGGTAACAGATGATGAAAACCGCTGTATATAAAGACGATTTATTTCTGGAGCATGATCCGGGATCTTCACATGTTGAGTCGCCGCATAGGCTCAGGGTAATTTACGACCGTCTTGATAAGGATGGGGGTGATTTTTATTATCCTAAGGCAGAGCCGGCCGATCAGGAGCTGCTTATGTTGAATCACAGCCGGAATTATGTCCGCAGGATCGAAGCTACAGCTGGAAAATCTTTCAGTATCCTTGACCCTGATACCTGCACTTCCCGCAGATCATATGAAGCGGCCTGCCTTGCCGCCGGCTCGGTTGTCCATGGCCTTAAGATGCAGGCAGATAAAGAGATTGACAATGGTTTTGCCCTTGTCCGTCCTCCGGGCCATCATGCCGAGGCGGAATCTGCCATGGGGTTCTGTCTTTTCAACAACGTTGCCATAGGGGCCAGATATGCCCTGAAGCATCTGGGAATGGAAAGAGTTCTTATTGTAGACTGGGATCTTCATCACGGCAATGGAACCCAACACTCTTTCTATGATACTGATCAGGTGCTTTACTTTTCTACTCACCAGTATCCCTGCTTTCCAGGCAGCGGTGCTATTGCTGAGCTGGGTAATGGCAAGGGGGAAGGTTTTAATCTTAACCTCCCCTTGTCCGGGGGACAGGGGGATGAAGAGTTCGCCCGTATTTTCAATGAACTGCTGGTTCCGGTTGCCAGGGAATATTCCCCTGATCTTATTCTTGTATCCGCAGGTTTTGATACCTACCATGGTGATCCTCTGGGGGCCATGAAAGTTACCGAGGTCGGATTTGCATACATGACCAGGCTTCTGCGGGAATTGGCTGAGGATGTTTGTTCCGGGCGGCTGTTCCTGACCCTGGAAGGAGGATATGATCTGAAAGGGATAAGAGACAGTGCTATGGCTGTACTCAGCGAATTGAGCGGGACCGGTTTCTTAAGTCAGGAAGACTTGAAAAAGTACAGAAATAGTAATGTCTCTTTGGGTATTTTGGATAAAGTACAAAAGGTTGCAGAAAATTACTGGAAGCTGTAAGATGGATGCCGCTAATTCTGACAGGGCGTGTGCAAAATGGATTAAACTGAAATGATAATGGGACAGGGTTCTGTCTTATCAAGGAGATGACCGGAAACAGCAGTTGTTGCCGTATGCTGGCAGGAAGAATTGTACGGCATTTTAATGCCCTAATCAGGCACCATACTTCCCGTTGGTATTCTTCATGACTAATGATAAGCTCTCCAAGATACTGATAGCTGATGATGATTCCCTGGTCCGGGAAGCTGTAGAGCGCCTGCTTCAGCTGTTCGGATATGAGGTGGTTTCTGTGCCGGACGGCAGGGAAGCTGTAGATACCCTGACTGATGATTTTGGCGCGGTTATCCTGGATATCAACATGCCCGGCCTGGACGGCTTTGAGGCTTTAAAAGAAATTAATAAGGAAGATCTCGGTATTCCGGTTCTGTTCTTTACCGGCGCCGGTTCCATGGAATACGCTGTAAAGGCGATAAACCTGGGTGCTTATGATTTTATCACCAAACCCATTGATGATATTGATTTCTTTGAGGTTAAGATAAAGCGGGCCATTGAAAAAAGAGGGTTTCTGCTCAAGGAACGGAGCTATAAGGAGAACCTGGAGAAAGAGGTCAAAAATAAGACCAGGGAGCTGGCGGAAAAGAATGTCCTCTTGGAAAGATACAGCCATCATTTAGAAGAATCATCCCTCAACACTATTGTTACCCTTAATACCGCCCTGGAAGAAAAAGACTGGTATACCGCCGGTCATACCAGGAGAGTGACTGAATACTCCGGCTTGATCGGCAAGGCCATGGGACTCACCCAGAAGGAACTGGATGCTCTCCACCGGGGATGTCAGCTCCATGATATAGGCAAGCTGGTCATTGACGTAAGCTGTATTCAGAAGCCCGGCCCTTTAACTGTAGAGGAGTGGGACCAGGTAAAAAGGCACCCCGAGGTCGGAGCTAATATTATCAAGCCCCTGAGTTTCCTGGACCGGGAGGTTGCCATAGTTAGAAACCATCACGAACGCATGGATGGTCTGGGCTATCCTGACGGTCTTAAGGGAGATGAGATTGATGACCTCACCAAAATTCTTATAGTGACGGACAGTTATGATGCCATGACCTCTATGCGGAGTTATAAAGACAACATGACTCTGGAGGAGGCAATCAAGGAACTGAAGGATTGTAGAAGCAGTCAGTTTGATCCGGAGGTGGTTGATATTTTTACCAAGCATATAGAAAAACGGAAAGAAGAATTCCGCTGTATTAAATGAGAGGTGGAAGAGAATGTATATAAGTCCGGAGGAAGTAGCCAAAGTTGCAACACTGGCCCGTCTGGAACTGGATGCTGACGAAACCGCTGCTATGAGCCGTCAGCTTGACGAGATCCTGGGTTATATTGCCAAACTGCAGGAAGTTGATACCGGCCAGGTGGAATTAAGGGCCCATATCCAGGACCTGAGAAATGTTTTCAGGGAAGATGAGGTCATTCCCTCCCCTCCCCGGGAAGAATCCCTGGCCAATGCCCCCCGGCAGAACGGGGAGGCCTTTATCGTTCCCCGAGTTATTTGATAATTATCAAATTCCGAAACTTGAACTGATGAATATAAAAGATTTAACCATAAATCGGCTCCAGGAAATGTTAGCCGGCAAAGAGGTGACCTCGGCAGAAGTGACTTCCTCTGTTTTTGCCCATATTCGGGAAACCGACAGAGACATAAACGCCTTTATTACTCTGGCTGAAGATGAAGCCATGGCCCAGGCCGAGGCAGCTGACAGGATGCTGGAAAAGGGGGGGACCGATCCCTTATGCGGTATCCCTCTTTCCATCAAGGATGTGCTTTGTACCAGGAATATAAAGACAACAGCCGGTTCCAGGATCCTGGAATCTTTTGTTCCGGGCTACGATGCCACTGTAGTGGACAGCTTGAAAGGCAGAGGGGCTGTTCTGTTGGGTAAGGTGGCCATGGATGAGTTTGCCATGGGATCCACTAATGAACATTGCGCTTTTGGTACACCCCGAAATCCCTGGAATACTGACTACATCTGTGGCGGTTCCAGCGGGGGTTCTGCAGCCTCGGTCGCCGCAGACCAATGCCTGGCAACTCTGGGTTCGGATACAGGCGGCTCAATCAGGCAGCCTGCTTCCCATTGCGGAGTGGTAGGTATGAAGCCTACTTACGGCAGGGTTTCCCGTTACGGGCTCATCGCTTTTGCCTCTTCCCTGGACCAGGTAGGTCCTTTGACCAAGGATGTTACGGACTGCGCCCTGATGATGTCCGCCATCGCCGGCCATGACCCTAAGGACTCAACTTCGGTCAAAAAAGAAGTGCCCGATTATTCTAAGGCGCTAAAATCCGGTCTTAAGGGAATGACCATCGGCATCCCCCGGGAATATTTTGTGGAAGGACTGGATCCGGAAGTCGGAAAGGCAGTACGGGACGCCCTGGAAAAACTGAAAGAGGCTGGAGCAGAGACCAGGGAAGTCTCGCTGCCCCATACGGAATACGGGGCTGCAGTGTATTACATAATCGCCCCTGCCGAAGCCAGTTCCAATCTGGCCCGTTATGACGGGGTGCGTTATGGACTGCGCGACGAACAAGCCGAGTCCCTGATAGAGATGTACAACAGGAGCCGTTCCCGGGGATTCGGGGATGAAGTGAAAAGAAGGATAATCATTGGTACTTACTCTCTGTCCTCCGGCTATTACGACGCCTATTACAAAAAGGCTTCCCAGGTGCGGGCCCTGATAAGCGAAGACTATAAAAAAGTTTTTCAGGAGTGTGATCTCCTTGCTTCTCCGGTAACTCCAACTCCTCCCTGGAAAATCGGAGAAAAAGTCGATGACCCTTTAAGCCTGTATCTCTCTGATGTTTTCACCATCCCGGCCAATCTGGCCGGGATCCCGGCCCTTTCCATCCCCTGTGCTTTCAGTAGTGAACACCTGCCCATAGGATTTCAGCTCCAGGCTCCTCATTTCGGCGAGGAATCTCTATTGCGGGCCGGCTATAATCTGGAGCAGAGACTGAATCCGGTGGGCCCCCAGACCGGCAGCGGAAAGTAAAAAAGCATGAACATCAAGGTCAGGAAGAATATTGAAAGCCTGGTTCCCTATCCGCCGGGCAAGCCTTTAAAGGAGCTGGAAAGAGAATACGGGATCAGCAACTGCCTGAAGATGGCTTCCAATGAGAATTCCCTGGGGCCCTCCCCCCTGGCTGTGGAGGCAATTGGTAATTCCCTGGATTCTCTTCATCGCTATCCGGACGGCAGTTGTTATTATTTGAGTAAGGCTTTGGCCGGCCACCTGAACCTGAGTCCGGACGAGCTGGTGATGGGCAATGGTTCCAACGAAATCATCGATCTGCTGGTCAGCTGCTTTGTTGCCCCCGGGGATGAGGTTGTGAGCAGTTTCCCTTCCTTTTTGGTCTATCAGAATGCCGTCCAGATAAGGGACGGGGTGAACCGGGTTATTCCTTTAAGGCAAATGCGGCATGACCTGGACGGTATTGCCTCAACAGTCACCCCAAGGACCCGGCTTATCTTTCTTGATAATCCCAATAATCCTACAGGAACCCTGATAGAGAAAAAGGAGTTTGACCGCTTTCTTGAACAAATCCCTGATACCGTTATTGTGGTGGTTGATGAGGCCTATGTCGATTTCACCTCCCCTGAACTGCGCCTGAGTATCCATGATTATCTTTACGGCGACAAGCCGGTGGTTTTTCTGCGCACCTTTTCCAAAGCCTATGGACTGGCAGGCCTAAGGATAGGCTACGGGATAATGCGGCGGAACATCAGCACTTACCTGCACCGGGTCCGCCAGCCCTTCAACGTCAATGAACTTGCCCAGGTCGGAGCCTTGGCCTGTCTGCAGGATGAAGAGCATTACGATAAGACCATGGCTATGGCCCGGGATGGTATCAATGGTCTGAGGGCTGAAATAGACAAACTGGGATGTACCACCTTTCCCAGTCATGCCAACTTCTTCTTGGTTGATGTCAAGACCGACTGCAGAAAAATATATGAAGCCATGCTCCAAAAAGGGGTAATAGTGCGGCCCATGGACTCTTATGACTACCCGGAATATATCAGAATTACGGTGGGAACTGCCAGAGAAAACCAGCGTCTGCTCCAAGCCCTGGCGGAAACGCTGGCCGGGAATATCTGACCGGAAATGAAGAAGGAGATAATAACCATAGACGGTCCTTCCGGGAGCGGCAAGAGTACTATAAGCCGCATTGTCGCAGCCAGACTGGGCTTCACCTATCTGGATACCGGTGCCATGTACCGGACCATGGGATATTATGCCCTTCGGGAGGGGGTTGACCTGGATGACGAAAAAGGTCTGGGCCGGCTTTTAGAGAATCTGGACCTTGAACTGTATCCCGGAGACCATGACACCAGGATTTTTCTTAATAAGCAGGAAATAAGTGAGTTGATACGGACTGCGGAGATGGGGATGGCCGCTTCCCGGGTTTCCGCCCTGCCTGTGGTCAGGGAGAAACTTACCGCCATTCAGCAGGAAATTGGGCGGTCAGGGAAAGTCGTTGCCGAAGGCAGGGATACCGGGACAATAGTATTTCCGGAAGCGGCCCACAAGTTCTATCTTGACGCCTCTTCGGAGGAACGAGCCCGCCGGCGCACTCTTCAGCTCCGGGAACAGGGATATGAAGCGGATGAATCTGAAATCCTCAAACAGATCAAGGAAAGGGACGAGGCGGACAGCAGCCGCTCTCAGGCTCCCTTAAGGGCGGCGGAGGATGCGGTGGTAATCGATTCCTCAAAGCTTACCATTGAAGAGGTAATAAGGCGGATTATCGCCAAGGTTAAGGGAGATGCGAGTGATGAGATGTGAGGGGGATTAAGATTTAAGATCATGATCTACCGCTAAATTGGCAGTTAGCTGCCGAAGACTCACAACTCAATACTAAAATGGATATACATCAATTTCGAATATTTGCTTCGGTCTACCGGAACAAGAGCTTCTCCAAGTCTTCCAGAGAGCTGAATATCAGCCAGCCCACCATAAGTGAACATATCAAGAATCTGGAAAAAGAGCTGGACTGTTCTCTGTTTGACCGGCTGGGCAGGAGCATCATGCCGACCAGGGAGGCTGAGATCATCTATCCCCGGGCAATCAGGCTGGAAGAAGACCTGGATAAGATCAAGGAAGCCCTTGCCTTGGGGACCAGGAGGATAAAGGGGTCGCTGACAATAGCTGCCAGCACTATCCCGGGCAACTATATCCTGCCTGTCTTGGCAGCCAGGTTCAAGAGTCGTTATCCGGAAGTTTATTTTGAAATACAGATAGCTGATTCCTATAAGGTGGCCAATGACATTGCTAATCATGAGATACTGCTTGGAGTCGTAGGCGCCAGTATGGGCAAACGGTCCGTGGAGTATACCCCATTTTTAGAGGATGAACTGGTTCTTGCCGGTACTGAAAGATTTCTGGGTGAGAGGCCGGAGTGGGGAGCTGATCTTTACAGCCTGCCCTTTCTCCTGCGGGAAGCGGGCTCTGGAACCAGGAGATCCATGGAAACCTGGCTGACCAGGATGGAATTAGTCCCGGCCAGGCTGAATACAGTTGCAGTGCTTGGTTCAACAGATGCGGTCAAGCAGGGGCTTAAGGCCGGTCTGGGTGTCTCGATTGTCTCCAGGCGGGCTATACAGGAAGAGCTCGATTCCGGCGCACTGGTTAGCAGGGCACTTGATGGCGAACCCATGACCCGGTCATTTTATTTGGTCAGCCATAAGAGGAGGTCTCTGCCCCCGCAGTACCTGGCTTTCTGTGATTTTCTGAAAGAAGAAGGCGGAATAGATAGCCATCAGCACCAGTAGTAAGCAGAATTTCTCATAATCTTACTACACCATATCCGGTTTCGACCAGTCGTTGTTTTCAAACTCCCGGTGATCGGGTTTGGGCGGTTTAACCTCTGCCAGACGATGTCTGAGCCAGGTCAGGATCTTGTCGAATTCATCCCTGATTTCAGCCAGGGCCTTCCCCCGGTGGCTTATCCGGTTTTTTTCCTCCGGTTCTGCTTCGGCAAAAGTCTTGCCCAGTTCAGGTGAGTAAAAAACAGGATCGTAACCAAACCCTTTTGCTCCTCTGGGCTCTTCAGTGATTAGACCTTTACAGCGTCCCTCATAGGTGAGGGCAGGACCGGATGGCACTGCAATGGAGATAACGCATTCAAAGGCGGCCTGTCGGTTTTCTTGGCCTGCCAATTCCTGAAGGAGTTTGGCCATATTATCCCGATCCGTGGCATTGTCTCCGCTGTAACGGGCGGACTGAACCCCCGGAGCCCCGTCAAGGGCTTCAACCACCAGGCCGGAATCATCGGCAATCGCCGGAATGCCGAGGGCCTTGGCGGTGAAGAGGGCTTTTTTATAAGCATTGTCGTCAAAAGTCTCGCCGTCTTCCACAACTTCCGGTATCGGCCCGAAGTCGTTCAGACTTTTGAGATCTATAGGGTAACCTTCCAACAATTCCTGAAACTCTCTGACTTTGCCCTGGTTTCTGGTAGCCAGGACAATCATTTGGAGTGGTTGGTCAGCCATATAATGTTCTCCTTTTTAGTGGTTTGCTGGCTTGAAAAAGTTATAATAATAGTTTGCGTATAGAGCTTATTGGAATAATAATATTAACATGTGTCACAGAAAAACCAAAATCCTTCTTACCGGCTACCGGGCAACCGGTAAGTCTTTGATAGGTAAAGAAGTGGCCCGCAGGCTGGGTTTCGCCTTTCTGGATACCGACCGGGAAATTGAAAAAAGAGCCGGGAAGACCATAAAAAGTATGGTTGCTGAAAAGGGATGGCCGTATTTCCGCGCCTTGGAAAAAAAACTTCTGGATGATCTGGCGGACCGGGAAAATATGGTTGTTGCTTCAGGAGGGGGGGCGGTTATGAACCACAACAGCTGGCAGCGGTTGAGGCGGAGTGCCTTTACCATCTGGCTCAGCGCCTCGGCTGGAACTATTTGTTCCCGGCTGGCAGCAGACAGTAAAAGCGGGGATCAGCGTCCTTCTTTAACGGATAAAGATGTTCTGGAGGAAGTTGAATCTGTTTTGCATCAGAGAAGGACCATATACGAAGAGGGATCTGATCTGCAGATAAGCAGTGAACAGGATGTCGGGACAGTCGTTGACAAGATAATTGAAGCCTGGGAATGTTGTATGTCGGATAATAAGTTTTGAAGTAGAGTGTTCAAGCACTTATCATTCTAAGGAGCATAAATGGCAGGAAATACTTTTGGTCAGGTTTTCAGAGTCACCACCTGGGGAGAATCCCATGGCCCTGCTACAGGAGGGGTTATAGACGGTTGTCCCCCCGGGATCCCCCTGGCTGCCGGACAAATTCAGGCTGATCTCGACCGGCGCAGGCCTGGAACCGGGGGGGCAGCCAGCCCCCGGAAAGAGGAGGATAAGGTGGAGATAATGTCCGGGGTCTTTGAGGGCAAAACCACCGGGACTCCCCTGAGCCTGGTAATTTACAACAAGAATGCTCACCCCGGTGCCTACGATCACCTCAGAAATATTATCCGGCCCGGCCATGGAGATTATACCTATCTTCACAAGTACGGTCTCCGAGATCACCGGGGGGGCGGCAGGGCTTCTGCCCGGGAAACCGCGGCCCGGGTGGCTGCCGGGGCCGTGGCCAGGGAACTGCTTGCTGTTTCGGGTATCAGGGTATTTGCTTATACTGTGGCCTTGGGCGAGGTAAAAATGGAATCTTTTGATGTTAATGCCGTAGACGAAAATCGTTTCAGATGCCCTGATCCACAGGCGGCCCGGAAAATGGAAGAGCTGGTGTCGCGGGTCAAGAAGGAAGGAGACACCCTGGGAGGCATTGTGGAAGTCAAGGCTGAGGGCTGTCCCCCCGGCCTGGGAGAGCCGGTTTTCGACAAGCTTGATGCTGATATCGCCCGAGCCCTGATGTCGATAGGAGCTGTCAAGGGAGTGGAGATCGGGGCGGGGTTTAAGGCTGCGGAGCTTAAGGGTTCGGAAAACAACGATATAATTACTCCTCAGGGCTTTTCTTCTAATAATGCCGGAGGAATACTGGCAGGCATCTCCAACGGCGAGGTTGTTACAGCCCGGGCCGCGGTTAAACCAATCCCTTCCTTGGGCAGAACTCAGTCTACAGTCAACCTTGATAATGAGCAAGTGGAGATAAATATAGGGGGCAGACATGATATTTCCGCCATACCCAGAATCGTGCCGGTATGTGAGGCTATGATTTGTATTACTCTGGCGGATCATCTCCTCAGGCAGCAGTCTATAGCCGGTTTAGTGTAAAGGCATGACAGGCTTTTTCCTTTTTAGTTCCTAATGTTTTGCTGAGCTCATAAAAAATGCGATGTGCGCCTTGTCCTCTTTTAATACCACGAGGCAATGGAGCAGTAACTTATTGGACAAGAGTATGGCTGGTATTGAAAATATCTGGTTTATAAGTCGTGAATACCGGGACTTGGCGGGCAGCGGAGGGTTAAAGGATGTCTGCAGGCAGCTTGCTGTAGCCCTGTCCGGAAAGTACAAGGTTACCGTATGCCTCCCTGCCTACAGCTTTCTTGATCCCCTTCTCCTGGGTTTTCAGGAGGAAGTGGCATTTCAGGTGGATATGAATTATGCCCATGAAGAAAGGCGTGAGGCGGTTCAGGTCTGGAGCAGGACAACAAGTGAAGGAATAAGGCTTATTCTTTTCGGAGCCACCCGTTACCAGGAAAAGCGGGGTATTTATACATATACGGCCGAAGATGAGGAGGAAGACCGCGGCCATGTTCAGGGTGCCGGACATTATGACTATTTTGCCATGAATGTTCTGCTCCAGAAGGCGGCGATCGGTCTGATGATGTACCGCATGGAACAACCTGATATTATTCACTGTCATGACGGACATACAGCCATACTTCCGGCTATGGTCAGGGAAAATGAGGGCTTTCGCCATTTTTTTCGAAAGACCGGCTGCCTGGTGACCATCCATAATGCCGGGATCGGATATCATCAGGATGTCGCTGATCTCCCCTTTGCCAAGGCTATTACCGGCCTGCCTTCCGCAGTAATCAATCAGAGCCTTTTGAGTGGAAATTTTGATCCTTTTCTGGCTGCTGCTCCTTATGCCCTGCTTAATACGGTCAGTGAGAATTATGCTTATGAGCTGATGGAGACAGACTATGATGAAATGACCGGCTGGTTGGGCCATAACCTGGTTCGACGGGGGGAAAAAATAAGGGGGATAACCAACGGCATTAATCCGGAAGATTTTAATCCGAAAAATGCCGAAAAACTGGGGATAGCAGCGCCCTATTCCCCGATGGACGGTGATTTCAGCGGTAAAATAAGGTGCAAAGAAGATTTGGTAAATTCCATCGGCAGCCTGGAAGAAGAAAACAGGGTGAACATCTACGGTTACCTTGACATGATGGAAGAAACCCCTCTTTTTACCTGTATAAGCCGGCTTACTCCACAGAAAGGCATAGACCGGCTGGTCCTGGCTCTGGAAAAATTGATGGCTCAAGGCAGTGAGTTTCAGATGGTTATTCTGGGAACCGGTGACCATGACATTGAGGAAAGCCTGGTTAGTTTGATTTACAAAAACAAGGGCAGGATAGTTTTGTTCAACGGCTATGATGAAAAGCTGGCCAACAGGGTTTATGCCGCAGGGGACTTTTTTCTGGTCCCGTCCATATACGAGCCCTGTGGTTTGACGGATTTTATAGCCCAGCTTTTCGGCAATATCCCGGTTGTCCATCATACTGGCGGTTTGATCAAGGTTATAGACGGAGAAACCGGTTTTGCCTATAAGCAACGGGGGGTAGAGGCTTTAATGTCCGCCATAGCAAGAGCTGAACAGGTTTACAGAGAAGATAAGGAAAAGATAAGGGAGATTCAGATCAAGGCTGTCAGGACTATTTACGAGAATTATTCCTGGGACAAGGTGATGCAGCGTTATGAGGAGCTTTATCGAGAGCTTACCGCTTAACGAATTTTAAGGTCATAGTTTCCGGTCTGAGGTTGATTCAACTCGTGACTCCGAGATCGAAAATTCGTAATTCATAATTAATCAATAGGGGACGAAAATGAGTATCAAGGTAGGTATTAACGGCTTCGGCAGAATAGGCAGATCCATTTTTAGAGCGATAGATCAGGATGAGGCCTTCCGTAATCTGGAAATAGTGGCCATAAATGATCTTACCAGTAATGAAACCCTGGCCCACCTCCTGAAATATGATTCAGTGATGGGAACCTATAACAGGGAAGTAAAGCCCCATGAAAACGGGATAGAGGTGGATGGCAGGCAAGTCTCAATTTTTAATATACGCAATCCTGCTGATATCCCCTGGTCTGATGTAGGCGTGGAATACGTCATTGAATCTACCGGCCTTTTTACGGATTCAGAACTGGCGAGCGGCCATCTGGATGCCGGGGCCAAAAAGGTGGTTATTTCCGCCCCTGCCAAGGGAGACGTTAAAACAATTGTCATGGGGGTCAATGAATACGAGTATGACCCTGCCAGTCACCATATAGTGTCCAATGCCTCCTGTACAACCAATTGTCTGGCCCCGGTAGCCAAAGTTATCAGGGACAGGTTCGGGATAGTCAAGGGTTTTATGAATACGGTCCATGCCTATACCAATGATCAATGCATTCTTGATTATCCTCACAAAGACCTGCGCCGGGCCAGGGCCGCAGCAGTTTCCATGATACCCACTAAAACCGGAGCAGCCGCTGCAGTATCTCTGGTCATTCCGGAACTGAAAGGTAAGTTTGACGGAATGGCGGTGCGGGTCCCGACTCCGAATGTTTCCCTGATTGATGTGGTTATGGAGGTGGAGCAGGAAACTACGGTACCCCAGGTTAACAAGGCCCTGCAGGAGGCGAGCGGCAGGTACTTAGGTTATTCCGAGGAACCGTTGGTATCCATAGATTACCAGGGCAACCCTCATTCTTCTGTGGTGGATGCCATTTCAACCAAGGTATTAGGTGGCAACATGGTCAAAGTGGTCAGCTGGTACGACAATGAATGGGGCTACTCCAACCGGATTCTGGACCTGATTATTCATATGGATAAAGAAAAGGCCTTATAGGTTGGGAAAGCTGTTGTTTCCATTGAACCGGCGGCCGGCAGCACTAACTGTTTTCCCCGGCCTGCGAAGGTAGTGGATGAGGTGTCCTTATGAAAATGTCCCGGATAAACTGGGTTATTATTCTGATGTTTTTTTTTCTGTTCACCAGTTGTGCATCTCCACAGGTAAAAAGGATGGAGACCACTGCTTACTGTGGCTGTGGTGAGTGCTGTGATTGGGAAAGAGGGGCCTGGAAATACTTAAAGCTTAACTTCTGGAATCGTTATATCAGCGAAGGATCCAGAGAAGGCATGAGCTACTCAGGCCTTACCGCTGACGGTTCCAAACCCAATGAGCCCTCTCCTGGTCTGTTTTCTCTGGATACTGTCATCCACCCCTGGATGCTGCCCTTCCGCCTTGTTTTTCCCTGGCTCTGGTTCCGGGAATACGGTACCATAGCTGCTGACACCCAATACTACCCTTTTGGAACCCTTATGAAGATCCCCGATTATGGTTGGGGGAAAGTTGAAGACCGCGGGGGGGCCATTAAGGGACCGAGACGCATAGACCTTTATTTTGATTCTCACAGCTCCGCTCTCGAGTGGGGCCGGCAGAGCAAAGAAGTTGTTATCAAGAAACCATGACCTTCGATTCCGACGCCCTGAAAGCCAATCTGGCAGAAACAGCTGTAGATGAAGTAATAATAGAACCCTCCCTGAACATACTATTGGAAATTGTTCAAGATTATCGGGGTATCCACAGCACCCTTCACGAGCTGCTTACCGAAATTTGTCATCCCTATCGGAATTGGAAGCTTATTCTGCCTAAATTACGAACCTTTACCCTTAAGAACACCTCCCTCTTTGCCAGGTCTTCCCAAGGATCCTTGGCCTTTCTCCGTTTTACAGATCTTTATTTTATCGCTCTGGAAGAAAATCAAAAATATCCTGATCTGGCAGCCCAGGCCATGGAGGGATTGCTTGCCTATGTTGAAAGGGTGGTGGCGACGGTTGATGATGACCTTATTGCATATGAAGATGTAATTGCGGAAATCTGCAACCATCTGGCCAGCCTGGACACCGACATCTTGATGTATCTTGTTCAGGGCCAGCACCCCATGAAAAAAATTTCCCGTTCTTTGCTTGATTACCATAAGAGAAAAAAGCAGTTTAATCTGGAGCCGGTGATTAACTTGATGAAAAGGGTTCTCAGTTTAAACTATCACTATTGGTTGGAGATTGAAGATCCCCAGCCCTGGTTCCTCAAGGAATGTCAGGATATGTGCCGGGACTGGGAAGCGGGGAACCTGTTCAACAACATATCCCATAACCGGATCAGAGAGCACCTGGAACAGCTCGATAAGATAGAGTCTGGGTCCTCCGACCATACCGAGATACTTGAGAAAATTCTCGAGCTTCCGGGGCACATGGATATAGTAAGGTACTACAAGGAAATCCCCGCTAAACTTACTTCAGGGGAACAAGTGGATGCAGATGAGGTTCCGGATGAATTCGGCGAGAACCGCAGGCTGATCTTCCTCTTTCGTATTATGAGGACTCCGGGCCTTTATCTTATTCACGAGGATAGCCTCCGCGAGATCAATCGCAGTCTGGTAAAGCTGATCCACAGGCAGAGTTATGAGGAGATCCATTCCTTTCTCTTGACCACGCTCAAACTGCTTCAGGATAATATAAGCCGTTATCCCCATACTGCCCTGCAGTGTATTCAGGTCATCGGTACGGAAGTGTTCAAGCGGGAGAACTCCAGACTGGTGGAAACCTTTCTCTGGGAGACTGTCCGTTTCGGTTTCCAGTATGCCGAGATTTCCGGAGTGGACGAGGACTGGCAGCCTCTGGTTAATCCGGCTCATCTTACCAATATCAGGGTATGGCTTAACTTGATCATGCAGGAGCCCAAGTGGTGTGCCACTCTTTTTTCCGCCCTGATCATCAACCTGAAACTCACCGGAACCTGTATCAAAGACACAGATCTGTTCCAGAAGGATATAAGCAGGCTACTCAACCACCCGGTTAAGCCGGTTTACAATCTGGTCAAACAGTTTACCAAGCTGATGCCGGTTTTCTTTAATGATATCGGGGCAGAAGGGGATCTGCGGGATGTATCCACCGAGGTGGATGAGATCCATGACCGCAAGGATGTCCTGATCCATTTTCTGCGTAAACAGAGTCATGTGGAGAGTTCCAATCTTATAGTCGGCTTCCTGGAAGCGATTATTCGTTTCTGGTACAGCAGGGATAAGAAGGGATTGGAGTATTACCTTCCTGATCATATCCTCTCTCAGGTCAGGACTGAAGGAGAATTTATAGACGATATTCACCGCTTGACAGTGGCGGTTTTTGAAAAGGGCTCCCTGCACAAGCCCGCAGATCTTCTTGATCTTGAGGAGGACCGCCTGGAGCGCTTTCTCCGGGACCAGCAGGACATCCCTCATTATGAAAAAGAGCGTTTCCGGCTGATGGTCAAGATGTACAGGCTGTTGGACCTTAAATACAACCTGGGCTATCAGGAACTCCGCCATCAGCTGGGGCAGGCCGCCGTTTCGGGTTTCCCGGAGATGGAGGATCTTCTGGTCAGTCTGGAGAGCTGTGAGACCATGGACTGTCTGGACAAGCTCCTTGAGAATCTTGAGCACCTGAAGGAGATTATTCTCAGCCCCCAGGTGTTTGAGGCCAAGGAAGAAATTTATCACAAGAGGCATATCGCAGTGGATATTCCCTCGGTATACGGCCGTTACAGTGAAAGGAAGTTCGATGCCCTTGGCCTTACCTTCCGGCTGGAGAAGATGGCCAATATCTATCTGGAAAAACTGCCCTCAACCGTAAATCTTACCTTTATTACCCGGGCCACTTTCATCAGGATCCTTAAATGCCTGCGTCTCTATCTCAGGGCTCTGAAGATTGACGGTATAACCAGCCGGCGCCTGGAGACCTATGTATCCCTTCTTTCCAACTCACTGGGGATCAAAAGGTTTTCCTATACCCAGTACCTTGATATCTTCCGGGGCCTCTCCGAAGGGGTCAAGGATGTGATATATGCCTACTATAATAATATCCATCAGAATAACCTATCCATTATTATACCCCAGATCGGTCCTCACAACCTCCTGCCTAAATACCGCTCCCTGGTTCAACGCGATAAGGATTCAGACAATTACCCCAGGGAGGATATCCATCGTTTATCCGAAGCCTTTATGAGGGATCTAATCTCTCAGACTTTTGGTCTTCAGCATCTTGATAATTTCATAAGCAAAATTTACCATGTTCTGGAACGCCAGAAAGAGATGCTGGACGAGGATATGCTTGATCTGCTCATGACTTACAATCCGGAAAAGGTCATCCTCTTTCTGGACCGGAAAAGTCCTCATTACCGCAATCTTATTCTTCTAGGCAACAAAGGGTATAACCTAAGCGTCCTGGCCTGTGATCAGAAACCGGTTCCCCCTGGTTTTATTGTTACTACCGAGATATTCCGCTGCTGGGAGGTGATTAACAATTTTTTCCTGGCCAGAAACGAGTTCTTAAACCAGGTCAGGCAGGCCTTGAACATTATAGAGGAGAAGACCGGCCTGGTTTATGGCGATCAGGAAAAACCTCTGCTGATCTCGGTCCGTAGTGGCGCGGCGATCTCAATGCCGGGAATGATGGCTACTGTTCATAATGTAGGGCTCAATGAGGAGATTGCCCGCGAATTCGCCCGGTCCAGCGGCAAGGCTTATCTGGCCTGGGACAATTTCAGGCGCTATATCCAGTCCTGGGCCATGGCCCAGGGGGTGGAAAGAGAGTTTTTTCAGGCCCTGATGGATGAGGCTAAAGAGCGCCACGGAGTAAAGGTGAAAGGAGAGTTCACGTCTGAACAGATGGAGGAGTTGGCCCTGAATTACCGCAATAAGGTGAGCCAGCTGGGGATAAGTATTCCCCAGGATCCCTGGGTACAGTTGAGTGCTGCCATTGAGAAGGTTCTTACCTCATGGAATACCCAGAAGAGCAGAGAGTACCGCAGGCTTATGGGGATTTCGGATTACTGGGGAACGGCGGTAATCGTGCAGGCCATGGTTTTCGGCAACCTGTCCCGCCAGTCCGGCAGTGGAGTGGTCTTTACTGCCCATCCCTATCGCCAGGTGCGCCGGGTGGCTCTCTGGGGGGATTATGCTGCCGGAGATCAGGGAGAAGACATTGTCGGCGGCCTGGTAACAACCCACCCCATATCCGTGGAACAGGCTGAAATAGACGGTCGTTCGGTTGATATGTCCCTGGAAAGACAGGCCCCGGAAGTTTACCAGGAGTTGCGGTCCATTGCCAGAAATCTGGTTTATGAGAAGGAGTGGAATCCCCAGGAAATTGAATTCACTTTTGAAGGACCCCGGGCTGAAGACCTTTATGTCCTTCAGACCCGGGACATGTATACCATCAAACAGAAAGAAAAGTTCCAGGTATTCACGGATGAGGAGATACTGAAAACCCATGTCCTGGGCAGCGGCATAGGGGTGAGCGGCAGCGCCCTCTCCGGTTTGGCTGTATTCAACGACAACAATGTTGAGGAGCTGAAGGAAAAGTATCCCGAAACCCCGCTGATCCTGATACGCCAGGATACGGTGCCTGAAGATATTAATATTATCTCCAGAGTCGATGGTCTTTTAACCGCCAGGGGCGGACAGACTTCCCACGCCTCAGTGGTTACTTTGAGACTGGGCAAAACCTGCGTGGTTGGCTGCAAGGCCTTGACGGTTTATGAGTCTGAAGAGAAAGGGATAATCAATGACCATACCATAAAAAGCGGGGATGAGATAAGTATCGACGGCCGTCAGGGTCTGATTCTTTCCGGTACCCATGAGGTTAGAGAAGAGGTTCATATCCTGCCCATGTGATTATACCAGACGGCTCAGAACCTGATTGGCCACCGGCAGCCCTCTTTCGGTAAGACGCAGCCGCCCTTCTCTTGTTTCAATGAGATCTTTATCCATAAGTTCGGCCAGTTCTCCGCCGTAATAATTAAGTGCGGAAATCTGAAAACGTCTTTTTAGTTCCCCGAGAGACACTCCCCTGACCATCCGCAGACCCATGATCACTGTCTCTCGGAAGCTGGCTTGCCGGCACAATCCTTCCATGGCAATAACAGGTAATTGACCTTCTTTTAAACGGGCGCTGAATGGTTCGGGATCTGCTTCACTTGTTATTCTCATTCCCTGCAGCCCGGAGACCGCTCCGGCCCCCAGACCCAGATAGTTGTGGTTATGCCAGTAGTGGAGATTGTGGCGGCAGTGCCAGTTTTTTCTGGCGAAATTGGCTATTTCATACTGCCTGAATCCTTTTGCCCGGCAGACGGTCCGGGCTGTTTCCGCCATTTCAGCCACCAGGTCTTCATCCGGCAGGGTCAAGCGTCCTTCCGCCAGTTTATCGGCCAGGGGGGTGCCTTCCTCCACCATCAGTTCATAGAGACTGATATGCTTGGGATCGAGACTCAGGGCTCTCTCCAGACTGGACCTGAAATCCCGGACACTCTGACCGGGAAGACCGAAAATGAGATCGAGGCTCAGGTTGGTAAGACCTGCCTTTCTGATCTTTTCTACTCCCTGATAAATATCTTCCTCGGAATGGTTGCGGCCGATATCTGCAAGGAGGCGGTTGGAAAAACTCTGAACCCCCAGACTGATGCGGTTGATTCCGGCGGAGGCAAGACGGACGAGACCTTCCAGGTTGAGACTGCCCGGGTTGGCCTCTATAGTAAATTCGGTCTCAGCTTCAAGCCGGAAGTTTTTCTTGAGAAAGCTTAAGAGTCTCAGGAGGAGATCGGTTTCTATACAGGTCGGTGTGCCCCCTCCTATGTAAACCGTATCAAAAAGCATTCCCTGGATAAGGGGGTGTCCTGCAAGAAGCTGAATCTGGCGGTTCAAGGTCTCCATGTAGGCTGCCGGGTCATAGCGGTTCAGCGGATAGGAGTTGAATCCGCAGTAATCGCATTTGCTGAGGCAGAAGGGGATATGGATGTAGAGGGCGGCTGTGCTTTCCCGGTTCAGATTATGTTCTGGCATTCTCTCTTGATTTCAGCTATCTCCCCATGGTCGGCGAAGCTGTAAGGGGTTTCGTCTGCCCCGACGATGAGATGGTCCAGCAGCCCTATGTCAATCATGGAACAGGCCAGATATAGATGGCGGGTCAGCTTGCGGTCTTCAGGGGAAGGGTTTTGGCTGCCGGAAGGGTGATTGTGGGCGATGATAAGGGCGGCGGCGTGGTAGTCCAGAGCGAGTTTAACCAGTTCCCTGGGATAAACCGCGTTTTTGGACAGTGAGCCTTCAAAAAGAGTTTTGGTGTCAATAATAGCCAGGGAGGTATCCAGAAGGATAACCTTGAAAACCTCTTTTTTGAGGTGGCGCATGGAGTGGTTAAGATAGTCTGCCACCTCCCTGGACGAGGTAAGATAGTGTTTGCCCTGCAGTCTCTGGTAGAGATAGCGCCGAGCCACAGCCTGAATGAAATGGAGAACAAAGCTGTTTCGCGGCCCTATGCCTTTTATGCCCTCCAGTTCACCGGATCCGGATTCGAAAACCGCCGGTAGGGAGCCGAACTGATTCAGGAGATTGCGGCTCATTTCCTTGCAGTCCCGCCGGGGGGTGCCCAGGGTCAGGAGAAGCTCCAGGACTTCGTCGTCATTCAAAGCTTCAATTCCTCGGTTCCGGAACTTATCCCTCAGCCGCTCCCGATGGCCCGCTCCTTTTTCCGCCATATACTTCCTGTCCCCTTCTGCCTCCGCCTGATTTTTGATCTTATATTCTCGTTTCAGTTTTTTTAAAGATTTTTGTATATCTTTTCAAGTTATTATATTCTGAAAAATAGGAAAAGTAATGTTTTCTCCGGGATAACGTCTCTGACGGGCTGTTTTATCTAATGGAAATGGTAAGTCGGCCGGATAAATAATGCCGGGCAATTTAAAAACAGAGAGGAGATAAGCGATGAGTAAGCAGGATGTACCCAGACATTATGAGTCTTTAAAGAGCAGGTTCCCTTCCCTGATCAGGGCTTCAGAAGAACTGGGAGAGAAGGCAAGAGATTCCGGACCCCTCGATGACAGAACCGCCCATCTGATCCAGCTGGCTGCAGCGGCGGCAATCCGCTCTGAAGGTTCAGTTCACAGCCATGCCAGGCGGGCCCTCCAGGCCGGGGCTTCAAAAGAGGAGGTCTACCAAGCAGTCCTGCTTCTGGTCAGCACTGTTGGTTTTCCCACCACTGCAGCAGCGGTAAGCTGGATTGACGACCTTGACCGTTAAGTCGGAAATATTCACGCATAAATTTGTATATGGATAATTGTCGGCGGTAAGCCTATGCCATATAAGATTTACTATATCCTACTGATCTGAATCGGTTTTTTGTCTAAGGAGATAACTGCCCTGATAGGTTGATTCAATATGTTATTTCCCGGAGACGTACAGAATGACAGGGAAGCGGCAGGTCGGGGTGAGTTATATTTTCCTGTAGAAGACCTGATAATAAAGGTCGGGCTTACTATTCCGTCTTGAAGGGAATTACCGTAGGGTATTTTCCTGCGGGGGTGGGTACCGGCGGCTCCTGAGAGAGCAGGATTTCAATATCTCCTGCTTCATGAGCTTTAAGCAGAGCGGTGATTTTCTCAAAGACCCTATTCCACACCGTTTCCGGATCCGCATCCTCTCCCAGCCGCAGCCGAAGGTGCAGGGTGTCAGGAGATGTCTGAACGATCTGATACTGTTCTATACTGCGGAATCGGTCCAGCAGGGTGCTGAAGACCAGGGGGACAATTCTGACCTCTCCGCCCTTTTGACCGGGGAAAACCAGAACTTCTGCAGCCCGGCCCCGTACCCGGACCGCAGGTAGCGGACTGCCGCAGGGACAAGGATCGGGCCGCTGCAGGACGCTGTCGCCCAGATCATAGCGCAGGATCGGCTGCACCCTGTTGGTGAGGTTGGTCAAAAGCACGGTGTGCGATACTTCACCTGGAGGAGTGGGACTGTAATCTTTATTGACCGGTTCGAATATGTACCAGTCACTGTTGATGTGATGCCAGCCGTATTCACAGCCATAGCTCAGTTCAGGAGCTTCCGTGGTAATATAGTAATCGCGGATTTTGGCATGGAATGTCCTGGCAATTTCCTCGTATTCCGTATCTAAAACCATCTCCCCTGTTACCAGGATAAGAACAGGCCTGATCTTCAGACGCTTGGCTTTTTGCTCCGCCGCCAGCTGGGCGATGGTACAGGCATAACCGAGAAGCACAGCCGGGGAGAGGGTGTTCAGCTGGTCAACCAGGTCCGGCAGGGGGGAGTGTAATGATAATATATGTATGATTCTGCCCAGAGGGCGCCTGTAGATCTGCTGTTGCCTTAGAAAGGCATAACCATAGAGGTGGTCATCAGTGGCGATAACCGCAGCCGTCCGCAAGCCACGGGTCAGAAGTTTTAAAAGATCCCCGTATGTAAGCCATTTGATTAACTTCCGTGTACCGATTGCACTGTTAATAGCCCGGCTTCGGTCGTCCAGCAGAAATATCCCCCTATAACCAGTGGTCCCGGAGGTGGCGGTCAGGAGATATTTTCTCAGGAATCGTTCGCCGATCCGTTCAGGGTCATTGAGGAAGTCGCGCGTTTTTTCGTAGGTTACCCGGGCGTCGGTTACCCAGTTGTTGAAGTCAGCCATCAGTTCTTTTTTGGTGATCACCGGTAAAAGTTCAGGGCTTTCGATGTATTCCGGGAGACGGTGGTATAGTTCCTTATAAAAAGCCGAGCTGGTCCGGGCAAAGTTAACCAATTCGGCGAGACGCCGCCGCTGGCGCTCATGGAGGGCATCAGGCCCTTTTTTTTCTGCCCGGCGGGCGTCAATGACAATTCCGAAAATACTTTTATCCATCAGCCGTCCTTTTATTACCTTTATTTGCTTAAAAAATTAAATCTGAGTTTTTCCCTGGATTTCCCAGGGGCTTGACAAGTTAGGAAATCATCACGAATTATATAAGTATAATCCATGAGTAGCGGCTTTTTAAGATTGTGATAGGCATGAATCTTTTCTTAAAGAAAATTTGACCGGTTAACCTTTTTTTTAATATTATCTTAAATAGGAATTTATTATGTAAATAGTTTCTTAATTGACGAGTCCCTATTAGAATAAAACTGCTTGGCCAAAGGAGGTAATTATGTTTTTGACAAAGTCCACAATTGCAACTTCATTGTTTAAAACCGCCCCTGATTTTCTTGTTCAGCGCCCCTTTGTCCGGCACTCGATTATCCAGTATCTCAAACAGATTCTGGAGAATTCCATGAATAATCCGTCTCCGGACGATTTTCCCCCGGAAGTTTGGAGAGATAAGGTAAGAGTGTTACAA
>JBKHJR010000065.1:0-15490 GCA_046537975.1 Desulfurivibrionaceae bacterium | reverse complement strand
TTTTGGAGGATGGTGTATTGGTTCCCGTCAACCGGATAAGCCAATGGAATGATAAGCCTACATTTTTGCCGGTCTTGGGTGGCACCTTTGGAGGTGTAGATCAATAACTTGCCGGAGACAACCTGTCCGGTTTTGTCTGCAATATCGTCCAGGGACAATCCGTCCGGCTCGTCAATATCACCCCACAAAGCGAAGAATTGGCCTTGTTCGCGCTGCTCCTGGTGTACCCTGGAGGGGAGGGGAGAAAAGATTACCCATTGTGCCTCATCTTTAGGCACACAAGGCGGGTTTACCACCATTTGCTCAATGTCGGCCAAGGTAATGGTCACATATTCTCGCGGATTGTGGTCAGCGTTGGGGCTGTGCCACTGACCATAGCCGGAGCAAAAAGCTACTTGACTTTCCGGCTGTTTCTGGCTATTATTTAATTGTGAGCGTGAGTTTTTTTGGCCGTTGTCTCTTAGCCGGGAGGCGGCGGCCTTTCTTGTTTCGGCCATTTGCTACCCCCTTTCTTCAACCTTCTGTTTTTCGTGAGTCTCTATCTCAGCTTTTGGCCACCGAGAGCAACCTGGGGAGATTTTAACGGGTTTAGGGAAGGAATTGCTGCGGACCCACCGCCAGATCGTTCCACGTCCTACTCCATAACGATCGGCAACTTGTTTGTCGGAAAGAAAGATTTGTTCGTTCATGTCTTACCTCTTGCTGTTAAGTTAATCTTTGTAGCAAAAGGTAAGAAATTGTTTTTATTAAGTATTCCCGAAAGTTTTTAAGAATTTCCGGGAATAGACTTCTCCATTTCTTTTTTTACCTCATAATACCATTCTTCAACTTTTGTCTTACCACCAACCCCCAATTCACGCCCAACACGCTCAAATAGGTTTTGATCGATTGGGGTTCCAGGTTCATGGTGCAAAATTTCACAGATGCGCAGGTAGGCTTTATGCCGATTTCCCCATTTCTCATTTTTTGCGTTTAGGTGCGTCCCCTTGGGATGAGGGCGTCCGAAAACCTCGTCCCAGCTCCCAGCGGAATATTGTCGGATTTTTCTATAAGCGGCCAAGTATCCGACCTCGCACCATTCTGGAAGTGGTAAACTTTCAAGACAACAATGATAAAGCGCTTCAAGAATTATAGAGCCGTCCTTGGTTTCAAGATATAAGCTTCTCAATTCTTCAAGTCGCTGTGCTGCTATCCACTGAGATATAACAGGCCTATCACCATTTTTTTGAGCAGTCACAGCCTCATCCATGGTCATTTTTAGAAGATCCTCAATTTTCATACTACCTCCCGAATAGGGGTAACGTCTGCCTCGGTCTGAACCTGATTACAGTATTCGCTCCAGGCTTTCATTAAATGCCGCCGTTTCTGGAATAGATTGCCGCGCCTGTAAGCTGCTTCAACCTTGCTTTCAATGGTATGGGCCAGAGCCATTTCCGCAACCTCACGGGGGAAGTTGGTATTCTCAGCGCACCAATCACGGAAGGTGGAACGGAAGCCGTGAGGGACCGCCTTAACCTCCATGCGTTTACAGACCGTGGATATACTCATGTCGGACAAGGGACCTCCGCGGGGCCCTGGAAAAATATAAGGTGAACCTTCAATCTTTGGCAGGGCTTTGAGAAGCTTAACAGCGTCATCGGTTAATGGGACCGTATGCTCTTGACCTGCTTTCATTCGCTCACCCGGTATGGTCCAGGTTCGGGCCTCCAGGTCTATTTCATCCCAGGTGGCAAGCCGGGCCTCTCCCGACCTGGTGGCGGTCAGGATAATAAATTCAAGCGCCCGGGCGCCCATACCATCACGTTGTCGTAAATCCTGCATAAAAGCGCCGATCTGCTGCCAGGGTAGGGCTGCATGATGATTTTGTTTTTTGATTTTGCCGGGTTTAGGAAGGACGGCATCAAGGTGGCCTTGCCATCTTGCCGGATTGTCTCCTGAGCGGTGACCGGATACGGTGGCCCAGGATAAAACCGATTCAAGTCTTTGTCTCAGGCGATTTGCAGTCTCGGTTTTGGTGTGCCAGATAGGCTCCAGAACTTTAAGGATATGGGTAAGATCGACTTCATTAACCGGGAGATCTCCGATAACAGGGTTTGCATAGCGCTCGATTGTGGCCAGCCATTGCCTGGCATGTTTCTCGTTTTTGAACTCCGGTGATTTCTGTTGGTGGCATAAGCGGGCGGCTTCAGAGAAGGTCATGCGCCCTGATTGTTCATGTAGTGCCCGGCTGGCCGCCCTGCGTTCTTCTACAGGATCTATACCCTGCCTGATTTTCTCCTTTGCGTCCCTGGCTCTCTCTTTTGCTTCTGCCAGGGAAATTTCCGGATAACTGCCCAGGCCTATGTTTCTGCGTTTGCCACCCACCACTGTTCGCAATATCCATGACTTTGCGCCTGAATCCTTGACAGCCAGAAGCAGTCCGGATATAGTACCGACAGCATGACGCCCCGGTCTGGTTAACCTTTTGACCTCCAGGGCTGAAAGCTCTTTTGTTCTTTTTGGCATTCTAAAGACCTCCAAGGTTTTTGGTATCACCAATGGTCAAGGGGAAAAGACTTCAGGATACCATCCATTGTACCATAAGAAATACCATTAAAAGATACAGAATGCAACAAAAAGAAACAAAGAAAAAATTAATGATAAGCTGGAAGGCCGCCAATAAAGGGCTTTAAGGAACGAAAGGCTCTTGATTGAAACACCTAAAAGGCGGTTACTTCCTCCGCCATAATTGTACGCCTGTTTCTGCGGAGAGATGACCGAGCTGGCTGATGGTGCTCGCCTGCTAAGCGAGTGTGGGGGTCAAACTCCACCGAGGGTTCGAATCCCTCTCTCTCCGCCATTTTCATATTCGGGAAGTCGTTCTATCCAGAAAGTTTCCCAGGTATTCTCCCCGCCGGATAACAGCCGGCTTTCCGGAAAAGCCCCTGCCTTTATTCAGGTTTATATTCCATGCTCCCTGATTCAAATCAATATTCGTTTTCCCTGCTATGCATTGCTTTTTTCCCTGTTTCTGCTAACTTGGTTTACTGAGATCATTATGACCGTGCCGTATTGTAACAAGGAAATGCAAGTGCGGCTGTTTTTACAAACAAATCAAATGGTGGAGTCATCAGACAATGGCCGACATAACTCTTAATGAAAATCAGGCTGCCTTGGTTCTCGAGGCCGACGAAGAAGGCGAGATTACTGTGAAGGTAATCCAGAATAACCAGGCCGGCTCAGAAAAACTTCCTGCCAGCCTGTGCGAGGTTATCGCCCGGAAGCTGACAGAGGATGAGCAATTTCAGTCCATGGTTATTTCCGGGCTGGACGAATTATGAGTATGCAGCTTGATTTTGCTTCCAATCGGCGCAGGATAATCAACTGCTATTATTTTTTTATATGATCAGTCGGCGACTGACTGGCTTTACAAGTTAATGGATTAACCCGGCTTTTCCACCCGGCGGTATAACTTGTCGGTGGTGATCTGAACGGCAGCTTGGGTGTCGGCTCTGAAGTTTTGGGGGGCCAAGCAAGTAGCGCCCAGCTGTAATTAAGACAGCCCGAAAACCCGCCCGGGCCGAAGACGGCAAAGGTTTTCGCGGCAGCGTTGGACAGGGAACAAGGCAATGCACATTCTGATCAAAGTTATTATCAGCGTGGCCATAATTCTTACCGCCACGGCAATCGGGAAGAAACTTCCTATCACCGCAGGGCTTATTGGCGTCATGCCTCTTACCGGTGCCCTTGTCCTCGTTTGGATGTATCTGGAAAACAAAGGTGATCCTGAAGTGATGCAGGAATTTACCAAAGGTGCTTTTTGGGGGATTTTGCCAACAATTCTTTTCTTTTTCGTGGCCTTCTTCTGCTTCAAGAAAGAGCTCCCGTTGTCCCTCGTTCTTGTGTCAAGTTTTGGGATGTGGGCGGGTGCTGCATGCGTTCATCAATGGATTTTGAGATAAAAGACATTGCCCGACAAGGCGGAATCGCCCGGTAAACACTACCACCGTGGGTGATTCGTAACCTTAAAAGGAAAGCCAGGATACTGAATGAAGTGATCGAGTCCTGGATTCGAAGGGAATTAGTTTTTCAAGATCAAGGGCAGTTATTTCTGGAAAGCTGTGAAATTGATTGTCGGTTTTGACTGGGAAAGACTTGCGAAATACTCTTTCTGGATCTCGATAATCTGCATTATCATTTTATTTTGTCCTGTTTGGCGTCGCCCTTACCGGTGCCAGCACAATGTTCAATAAGTGGCGGAAACGCCGGGGGTTCTCAGGCCCGACTCGCGTAATGGGGTTTCTTAATCTTTTTATTGCACTTTGGATCATGTCAATATTCGTCAATTATGGCGACCTGTATGTATGGGAAAGTGTAAAACAGGTCGAGCTCTTCCACTGGTCGTTTTTGTTCGGCCTTGTGCCTATAGCTGGGATCTGTCATGGTATTAAAGAGGATGACGCCATGACAAGAGATTTCGGCATCACGTTTTCGTTTATAAATCTCTATACCCGCTTTTTTGAATTCTTTTGGGATAATACACATAAAGCCAAGCCGTATTTTTTTGCCATACTGGCAGTTAGTTTTTGATATTTGGGCTCACGGGCAGAAAAGATATGGAATCTCGGGCGATTATCGAAACAGGAAAAACCCGGCAATATACCGGAGGGTGGGCAAAGCTGAACCAATTACTGCTTGTCCACGAAGGGTGTATGGAATGGGAAAAGCATGGTTCCTTTCTTATCCGAAAGGCTTTTCCGCAGCGCTCCAAAGCCGGCCGTTCAGCTGTTTTCCACCTCGACAAGATGATTGATGAATATGACTCAGAAATTCAATAACTTGGAGCAGTTACTCGATAAGGTCGGCGGGATCGCGGATGATACGGATCGTATCTCTCTGGGTAATATCCTGGAGGCGGTAGGAAGAAGGTCCTTCGGCCCTTTACTGCTTATGGCGGGCGTTATTTTGGTCTCACCCTTGAGCGGAATTCCAGGTGTACCTACGACGATGGGAACTTTCGTATTGTTAATCGTCCTCCAGTTGCCCTTCCGCAGAGAGGGATTCTGGTTACCGCACTGGCTGCTGAGGCGTTCGGTAGCGAGAAACAGGGTCGACAAAGCACTTGAGAGACTGCGGGCCCCGGCCTGCTTTATCGATCACTGGCTGCGGCCACGACTGACAGTCTTCGTGAGCGGCATAAGCATATATCTCATTACAATTATCTGTCTCCTCATCGCTCTCTGCATGCCGTTGATGGAGATCGTGCCTTTTTCTGCCTCCAGCGCCGGGGTGGTCTTCGTGGCCTATGGTCTGTCGCTGATCGCTTATGATGGATTCCTGGCGCTTTTCGCCTATGCACTTACGGTCATTATCTTTGGATTTGTTGTTCACAACTTGCTTTGATCTATTCGACCAGGATAAATGATGTGGTGATGTCCCCTTCCTCTAATTCACCCAATCTCAGGTCGAACTCGAGTCGAGTTCGAGTAAATTCCATTGACATTCGGAATACGCTTAAAATAATTTAATACCATTAATGCTGTTTTTTGCTGGATAATATCGAGGGCCGGTCGGCCTTTTTCCGGCCCATTCTCCAGATTTTTGTAATTAAGATGAAAAATTATCTTGACAGGATATTTTTGAGTACATTAGTGTAGTTACCAATAGTGAAAAGGATAGTTAAAAAAAATTAATCTTCTGTATACATAACTGAAAAAATCTTATCATCTCGACAGGGCAAACCCGGGGCGACCCGGGGACGCAAAGCCACGGGCCTCAAGAGGCAGCCGGGTTGCCGAAGGATTGAGAAAGTTGTTGTAATGTGAAGCCCATCTTCGGTAACGGAGATGGGCTTTTTTTATGGGGAGGGATTATGAAGACAAGGATTCTGAATGTTTTTTGGGTGGTTCTGGGACTGGCTCTTTGTGTCTGCTCAAACACCTTGGCTGCCACAGGACAAGTTAACGTAACATCTCATGACCTCAATGAACAGGTCTGTGCCAATAAGAGTTTTGTGGTGTCCGGAACCTTTATCCTGACCGAGGATAAGACTCCAAGAAAACATGTAGGTAGTTCCCCATACTGCCCGGGAAATAAACCGGCTCACTATTATCCCAGAATTCGTCTGCCATATTCCTCAACATCTTGGGCATATCTGTACTATACGATTGACGACTCTTCGGAATGGGAACGCGGGCTGGCCAAGGTACGTTCTTTGGATTGGGGGAACAGATATAACCAAGTCGGAGAAACCCTGAATTTTTCCTTTGGTGTTAATCCTAGAAAACTATCTCCCGGGTTTCATACGATTGACATCGTTTTCCAGGATTTATTCGGCGTTTCCTGCTTAACCTGGTGGGGTGGTTATCGTAACAGTAACATGTCGGAACGGGGTGATATAATAGACAAGAAAAGCCTGAGTTTTTACATCCCGGCTGAGGGAAGTGAAGACTGCAATTCCACGGCTTCTTCAGGTCCTGTTGAGCCCAATCCCGATCCCGGTAAAAGAAACTGCCAGAACCATAAGGAATTAGGTTCCTCGGTTGACATGGCAAACGGCAACCTGTTTAACGATCATGCCGTTTCCCCCAATTCCGAATTTCCGTTTACCCTGTATTACAACAGCCGCTCAACCCGGGAAAGCCGTTTCGGATATGGCTGGAACGGTCAGTGGGATATGCGACTGATGATCAACAGCGACGGTTCTATTGTATTTATTGATAAAGACGGCCGTGAAGTGTTGTATTCCGTTAATTCCGATGGCAGCTTCTCTGCTCCGGCAGGTAACCACGACTCCCTGGAAAAAGTTGGTGAGCAGTACAGGCTGTTGCGGGATGACGGAGGATTTGTCCTCTTTACCTCGGAAGGCAGACCGGAACGCATCGAAGACAGAAACGGCAACCGGACGATCTACGAGTATGACAACGGCAATCTCGTCCGGATAATTGACCCTGACGGGCAAACTCTTTTCTTGACCAGCAACAGTGAGGGGCGTAACACTGAAATAACTGATGCCAGCGGCAGAACCACAACCTTCACCTATGACGATGGTTCCAACCTCACCTCTTTCACCAATCCTGCCGGACATACCTGGTCATTTACCTATGATGACGAACATAACATGGTGAGTAAAACCGATCCGCTGGGCCGGGCCACCCTATATACTTACGACGACAGCGACCGGCTTCTTAGTTCCGCTGACAGTGCCGGGAATACCAGTGAAGTAGAATATGTGAGTGAAACTGTTACCCGGTTTTCTGACTCAACCGGGAGCACCAGCGAATACATATTCAATGAAGATCAGAAAATGATCAGAAAAGTTGACCCATTGGGCAACATCACTGAATATACTTGGGATGAGGATCTCAACAAAACCAGGGTCACAGATTCCACCGGCACTGTCCTACATACTTATGATGATGACGGCAATCTGATCCGGACCGTTGACCAGATGGGAAATGAGACCACCTTCACCTACAATGAATTCGGTCAGGTCACCAGCCGCACCAATGCCCAGGGAGAAACTACGGTTTATGAATATGACGCAAAAGGCAATCTCATTGCCATGACCGATCCAATGGGTAATACCACCAGCTATACATACGATGATCAGGGCCGTGTAACCTCCATTACCGATGCCCTTGCTCGTAAAACCAGCTACAGGTACGATGAGGAAGGAAACGTGATCAGTTATACCGATCCGACCGGAGCTACCTCGGAAATGACCTATGACCAGGCTGGAAACATGATTTCTATGACCGATGCTGCAGGCCGTACCACTACTTTTACCTATGATGTCCTGGGCCGGATGCGCTCCATGACCGATCCCAAGGGTAATACCACTACTTATGAATACGACGCCCTGGGCAACAGGACTGCAGTAACCGATGCCAACGGCAACACCAGCCGCTATAAGTATGACCACAATAACCGGGTGACCAGGATAATCGATGCCTTAAATCAGGTTACCACCCTTTCTTATAAAGGCACCGGCTGCAGTACGTGCGGTGATACCGGCAAGCACCATCCTACCGGATTAACCGATGCCAAAGGACAGACGACCAGTTTCACTTATGACAAACTGGATCGCCTGGTCAAGGAGACCGATCCCCTGGGCAATACTATCCGTTATCAGTATGATTCTGCGGGAAACCTTGTATCCCGTACCAACCCGGATGGTAGTACCATCAATTACGAGTACGATGCCCTGGGGCGTTTATTGGCCAGAAACTACCCGGACGGCACTGAAACCACCTTTGCCTATGATGCAGAGGGCAAACTGGTCTCAGCCGCCAACCAGTATATCTCCTACCATATGGAGTACGACACCCTGGGACGATTAACGGAGATAACCGATTCCGAAAATCGTACAATCTCCTACTCCTATGATGCCGCAGGCAACAGGGTGAAGATGATCACCCCTGAGGGCAGGGAAGTTACCTATGATTATGACGACGCCAACCGTTTGAACCGGATCGACTCCCGGGCAGGGGTATTCGACTTTGACTACAATCTTTCTGGCAGGAGAACCAGCCTGACCTATCCCAACGGTGTTGCCACCAGCTATACTTACGACGGCAAAGGTAACCTGACAGAGATCCTCACCCGGGGAGGAAGGGGAAAGAAGGGCAATCTCCTTGCCGCTTTCACCTACACCCATGATAACGTCGGCAACCGCTTGACCCGCACCGCCATGGACCGGCATGAACACGGCACCCGGGATGAGTATGATTATGACGCGGTTTACCAGCTACTGGAAGCTCTGCCGGTAAAACTGGAAGGCAAGGATAAGCCGCTGCCCAATAAGGCTGAAAATTTTGACTACGATCCGGTGGGCAACCGCCAGCACGGTCCCCGGGAGAATGAAACCTACACCTATAACCGGGCTAACCAGCTTCTGGAAGGTCCGAAGTATGATTATCAGTATGATAAAAACGGCAACTTGACTAGTAAAACCGGTGTCAACGACAAGGACCAATATGTATCATGGTCCTATGAATACGACTATGAAAACAGGCTGGTCCGGGTGACCGAGGTTGAAAACGAAACAACCAAGGTAGTCAGCTTCAAATATGATCCCTTTGGCAGACGCATTGAAAAACAGGTAGAAGATCTTCAGGACGGGGACAGCAGAACCTATACCTACGTCTACGACAACGAAGACATCATCCTCGAACTCCTGACTAAAACCGACGGCCGCAAGGAAAAAACAGAAACCAGCCGCTACCTCCACGGTCCCGGCATTGACGAACCCCTGGCCATGGAACAGAAAGGAGACCTCTACTTCTACCACGCCGACGGTCTGGGCAGCATCACCAGCCTGACCGATATCAAGGGCCGGGTAGTCCAGAGTTACGAGTATTCATCCTACGGCATACCCAAACACCAAGGCAATCGTGTCAAACAGCCATACACCTACACCGGCCGGGAATTGGACAAAGAAACCGGTCTTTACTTCTATCGTGCAAGGTATTATGATCCACAATTGGGCAGGTTTATTTCCAAAGATCCTATAGGATTTGAAGGCGGAGATTTTAATTTATATGGGTACGTCCAAAATAATCCGGTTAATCTGGTAGACCCGACTGGATTAAAATGTGGGACTTGGTGGAACGATTGGGCTGTGCCTGATAATTGGTGGGGCAAATTCTGTTTTGAGAGAGCATGCGAAGAACACGACGATTGTTATGCACGATGCAGTTCGGATAAAAACCAATGCGATGAGGAATTCAGAAAAAACATGCTTGCATCTTGTGAAGGATTAACTGGAACAATGAAAACACATTGCAAATCAATGGCCACTTCTTATTACAATGCAGTCAAAAATCTTGGCCAATCAGCATACAATCAGGCCCAAAAATGCTGTAATTGATGGAGCATAAGGGGGATTATGACAGTGAATAGTCAACTTGCTGCTTTCGGCATATTCCACATTATTGCTATATTTTCAGCAATAATTATCAATCTATCGATAAAGAATAATTACATCGCTGCGTTGGTAGCAGCACTAATTACAACGATTATTTACCAGATTGCTGGATATTGCGTTGTAGGTTATCTTGATCCACTTGTTCTTTTTGCAGTTGTTATTAGTTTTTTGTACGCATTAATCATCTCAGGTGCAGTTACAGCCGTTTTCCATTTCCTTAACAAAAAAAAGAAAAGGAAACGGTGCCAAGCTTGACATGCATATGAGGCAGCAGTCGGGTAAGGATAATTCGATAAAGAAGCGGTGGAAGTCGGGTGATTGTGATAACCTAAAATTGATCAAAAAATGGCTATATCCGAAACTCCCAAATAGCCAGCGGACCTGAAGCTCGCATGACATAGACCATTGATTGCAATTTTATAATGTACGAAACTTTGCCGGAATCTGAGCAGGAATATCAAGGTCTCCAACGGTTAGGAATATTAAGTCAGTGAAGGCCTCCAGGTTCCTGAAACCACTGGCTCTGTTTTTGACGATCTTGATAATCCGGTTGATTCCTTCGGCAATGGCATTCGTCAATCTGATTTCTACAAAAGGCAGGAGCCGGTGCTCATGTTTCCTGATTGTTTTTACGAACTTCTTGAGCGGCTCAAGCCTGCTTTTATTGGCGGTTTTGCACCAGCCATCGAGGAACTCCTTGGCTGAGTCCTGATCTTTGAAATCCCAGAACTGTTCGAACTCGTCTTTGAGCACATACGAGCGATGAATTCGGCGGTTCCCCATATAGAGTGACTTGAGTGTCTTAGTATCTTCCTCGGTCCGTTTGGATGAATGCTTGTAGAGCAGCCACCTGAGACCTTTCAGGGTTTTTCTATCGGACTTGTCAGCTTTTCGCCATTCCTGTTTGCGGACTTCGTCAACCGCCTCATTGAGGGCCTTGACTATGTGGAAGCGATCCAGCATCAGGGTGGCATTAGGGCACCACTTCTCAAGGGCGCCGATGAAGGTTTCGCTCATGTCGCAACAGGCAAAGGCGACGCGTTTTCTCTGGTAGCGGCTGAGCTTTTCCCTGAAAAAGTGGTCAATAGTCTCTCTGGCCTTGCCCTGGCCAACCCAGACCACGCAGGACCGCTCAAGATCATAGACGACGGTGGCATATTTGTGGCCTTTGCAGAATGAAATCTCATCTATGCCGATCATTCTGAGACCTCTGATTTTATGACCCTCTCTTGTCCGTGTGATAATCCGGTGTAAGTGGTCCGACAAGGTGGACTGCGGTATTTTCAAAAGTCCGGCAGCTGCTTTCTGGGTCATGATTGAACAATAAATAAGGAGCGCATACTCATACCTGTAGGTTATCCGGGCATGGGGGGCAGCCCAGGGAATATCTTCCTGGACCCGGCCATGGGTCTTGCACCGGATTTCCCGGGGCCTGTAAGCAAAGTATGTAAGACGCCCACATACCGGAATATCTTTCCAGATCCTGGGTACTGTTACCGTATGAACTATTTTGCCACGCCGTTTGCAGTAAGGGCATAAATCTCCGTTTTTATGCGGTTTAACTTCCAACCAGAGTTCTTTAGCTCTGTCGTAGAATAAGAAGTCCTTGACTGAAAAGGCCTTGATTTTGAGTAATCTTTCGATAAACTTACGTATGCTCATAGATTCTTACCCCCTGTCTCAATTTCTGTGGAAGGTTTTTGAAACAGAGTTTGAATCTATGAGCTATTTTATGTCAACTACGGTGCCGGCTATCCGCTGAAATTCTTTTTGCTGCTCCGACGAGCAATTTTGAAGGACCATTCTCGCAGCAAAAGATCTCAGCTACCTCGGGTGCCATCAATTAATCTTTTGGGAAATCCGGATAGACCCCAATAAAGAAAGCCCCTCAAATAGACATATTCCGGGAAAACGCCTCGAGAATATTTTGAGCCGTAAATATGGACTAAAACCATTCAGGGTACAGCCGCCAGATGGTATTTGTTGCAGATTATTTCTGTCTCTATTATCTTGAAGATACCGTACTGGCTCTAAAATAATCCCACCGTCCCTGGACCGGGTAATATTAATCAATCAAATTGGAGGAGGGCAGAGTGGAGGCAATTAAAGGAAGAAGTATGATTCAGGATGATGAAAAACGCCAACACCCAAGATATTGTGTCCCGGATGAATCAGCAGTTCTTGTTTATCCCTCGGTTACCTTAAGCGACGATTTAATTGATGTGAGTATGGGGGGAGCGGCTTTCAGTTACCGTGAACCGGAGCCCTTAAGACCGGGACAGCGACTCTTGGTTAATATTATAAGAGGCGGGATAAGTATTGAGGACTTGCCTGCTATTGTGACAAGTGACCATGAATTTGCGGAAAGCAGGGATGGTGATCCCGTTCGGCGGTGTGGAGTACAATTTAAAGAGATGTCTGCCGAACAAAAGGAAAAGCTCTCAACCTTGATTGAAGAGCTTAATGCACTATAATGATGGCAAAAAGCGTTCGGCAGGTTATTATTTTAGTTCCTTAGTTTTATCACCTAAATGTATTAAACTTCCCTCCCTTTGCATCTGTTTTCCCTTACTGGCCGTTATTATCCACTATGGTTCGGCAGGGCAGGGTTTTTAACTAAGGGATGATGTCATTAAAGTCCTGCATCCAAGGAGAGAGCAATGAAAAGTGATCATGTGGTCTTGGCCTATTTTTCACCGACTTCGACCACAAAACAGGTCCTGGAATATATAGCTCAGGGGGTCGAACCAGGAAGTGTGCACCATGTGGATATAACCCTGCCGGAAGGAGATGCTGCCGAATATTCTTTCTTGCAAAGCGATCTCGTCCTGCTGGGGGTTCCGGTCTACGGAGGGCGTGTACCGCTTCTGGCGGAGGAAAGGTTACAAAAGATCAAAATTCGGGAGATACCGGCTGTGGTAGTTGTTGTTTACGGCAACCGGGCCTATGATGACGCTCTTGTGGAGCTCAAGGATTTGGCTGAATATTGCGGATTTGTTCCTGTGGCTGGAGGGGCATTTATAGGTGAACATTCTTTTGCCAGCGAGGATACGCCGATTGCCAATGGTCGTCCGGATGAAAACGATGCGGCTGAAGCCAGGACATTTGGGGGCAGGATCAAGAATATGCTTGCCTGCGTATCCTTGCCCCGGGAACTTGGTCTCCTGCAGGTGCCGGGCAATGTCCCGTATAAGGAAAGAATGGAAAGAAAAGATGTGGCTCCGGTGGCAGATCCCGAGCTATGCACCCTGTGTGGGACTTGTGCCGATTCCTGCCCCAGCGGGGCTATTTCTATAAATGAAGAAGTGCAGGCTGATCCCACTACCTGCATATTGTGCCATGCCTGTGTCAAAAACTGCCCAACCGGAGCTATGGCTTTTCAGTCCCCGCCGTTGAAGGAAATAGCAGGCATGTTGAGCCGGGATTGCCAGGCCAGAAAAAAGCCGGAAATCTTTATGCCTGAGCGCTGATTGAATTTCCGAGTCCTGCCTTGTCCAGAGCCTGACTTTGTTATTGGCCGGCTACCATCCCCAGAGCAGATTTCTCTTGACCCAGCCTGTCACATTTTCTTTTTCATGTTTTACCTTGACCCATCCCCTGCTTTTTTTCAGGGTCTTGAACACTACACCTTTCTTGGCCTGGCGAACGACCCGGTTTTTGGTACCCCGTGCGCTACGGATATTAATAAGATCTTTCTTGACAATGAGGTGGGGATCCCGGTTGACATATTTTTTGTGGACCCAGCCGCTGTCATTCTCATAATCCTTCACCTTGTACCACTCCCCCCGGGTTTCCTGGATCATCAGAGGATAGCCTTTTCCGAGCTGCCATGTTACCTCATACTTTGTGCCGGGACCGGAGCGCATATTAAGCAGATCCACTGCGACACTGACCATCTTGAAGGCCTGAGCTTGTGTGCTGAAAAGGAACAGTACAGCAAGAAAAGATACTAAGACGGTAGTTAGTTTAAATTTCATAATTACCTTCACTCTGTTTTATTTGTTTTCTGTCTGACTTGGTTCTGATGTCGGTGGAGCCTATGGGAATACCGCCAACTGACAAGGTAATGGCACCAAAGCGACAGGCTTCCTTCATGCACTTGAGACAACCTATGCATTCGTTGTCATCAGGTGATTCATTAAACTTAACTCCCATGGGGCAGACAGGATGACATTCTTTGCATTTTGTACACTTGTCTTCATTAAGATGAAGTTTTACCAGACGCCATTTATTAAAAAGACCGTAAAAAGCACCTAGGGGGCAGGTGGTACGGCAGAAGGGACGGCTGGCCTTAACGCTCCATAAGATGAAGCCCACCATAATAAGGACTTTTACGGAAAAAAGAAATCCGACTGCCTCCCTCAGGTCTGGTTTGAGGGCCAGCATAGGCAGTCCAGCTTCCAGGGTGCCGGCAGGGCAGATGTATTTGCAGAACCATGTGGTTCCCAGCCCCATTTCATCAACAATCAAAAGGGGTAGCAAAAATACAGCAAGTAAAAGAAAGCCGTATTTGATAAACCTCAATATACGGGGAACCCCCCATTTCTTTGAGGGAATTTTATAAATAAGTTCCTGAATAAAGCCGAAGGGGCAGGCCCAGCCGCAGATAAACCTGCCCAGAAAACTTCCCAAGATCCCGATGCAACCGAGCACATACAAGCTGAAATAGTATTTGCCCAATTCCAGGTTGAACTGGAGAGAAAGCATGAGCTGCTGAATCGCACCTATGGGGCAGTAGGTTGTGGCTGCCGGACAGGAGTAACAGTTGAGACCTGGGGAGCAGACAACCTTCAGGGGCCCTTGATACAAGTCTCTGGTGAAAGGAAAAGCCCAATAGCCATTGGTTAATAAGGCGGTAATAATTTGGACCCACTTTCTTGCAATTTCCATATCAATCTATACCAATACAGGAAAGGCAGATTTTTTTGGCCTGTTGAAGAACCTGTCCGGGTTCCCCGGTTATAACTCCGGCCAGAAAAACCAGTAGGAAAAAGGTCAGGAGTATAAAGGGGATCGGGTTGATATGTTTTTTAGAAAGTGGTTCGGTCATGAGTATCAAATCTCCAAATCTTATTTCCTAAGCCGGGCCTGGACCGCCGCAGTCTTATCTCCGAGATGTATCTCCTTGTCACGCCGGTCATCAATACGGAGTTGGGTTACAACTCTCAGGGCTCCCCGCTGAAAGGGCAAATCATACAGCATGGCGGCAATTTTGAAAAGCTGCTGGGGTTCGCCTTCAATGATTGTTCCCATGTCAGTCAGGTTGAATTTGACGTTTTCTTTTTCAAGGGCCTGTTCAATATCAGCGACAAAATCACCGACACTGGGGCTGGCTGTCCCTATGGGAATTATAGTCATCTCTAATAGTGCCATAGTCAAATCCTCCCTTTTGGGGATAAGGTTAACGGTTCTGAGGGGGAATCCAGGCCAGATCCTGTTCGTCCAGTTGATCCGGCTTGAGGGTATTATAATATAATATATTTTTCAGATGCGCCAAGCTGTCAATATCAATTTCCTGAAATTTGATACCGGCCCCTTCCGGGGTGATTCTTGCCACCTCTCCTTTGATTTGGACCCTTATAT
>JBKHJR010000010.1:0-49938 GCA_046537975.1 Desulfurivibrionaceae bacterium | reverse complement strand
CCTGAGGACTGATGGATATCACGAGCTACAGACTGTGATGCAGAAGCTGGAATTGTCTGACCGTATCACCTTAAGGCCTTCCGATTCCTTAACCCTGTCCTGCCCTGACTCCGCCCTGCCCGAAGGTCAAGACAATCTTGCTTATAAAGCTGCTCAGCTCTTCGGAGAAAAGACTTCCGGGGTTCCCAGGGTCAAAATAGTAATCGAAAAAAATATTCCGGTCGCAGCCGGCCTCGGAGGTGGCAGCAGTGATGCCGGACTGGTTTTGAAAGGGCTTAACTCAATGTTCGGCTCTCCTTTCGGCAATGGAGAACTTGAGGAAATGGGAGGTCTGCTGGGGGCAGATGTCCCATTTTTTGTTTCTGACTGCAAGGCGGCCCTGGCCACCGGTATAGGCGATTGTCTTGACGTAGCACAATCTGTATCAGGATACTGGTGCCTTCTGGTCAACCCCGGATATGAGGTTTCCACCAAAGAAGTCTATAATCGGTTTAATCAGCTTACCGCTGATAAATTAGCGTTGACAAGAGACAATAATTTTTATAAATATGTCGAGTTTAAGAACAATTTAAAGCTGAACTGTTTTAACGAGCTGGAAAGTGTAACCCTGGCAAGATATCCTGAACTTTCAGAGTTGAAAGAGTCACTTATGAATTACGGGGCCCTGGTTTCCCTACTGGCAGGTAGCGGGCCCACGGTTTTCGGTCTTTTTGCCGACCGGGAAAAGGCTGTCATCTGCAGGGACGAACTGGCTGATTTTTATCCTGTAGTTATCTTGACCAGGACGCAATAATCAGAAGGAGGGTGCAGGAAGACTGCATTCTGCCTAAACCCTGCACCTTTTACTCTTGTTTTATCTGCTGGGGCGTCGTCAAGTGGTAAGACACAAGACTTTGACTCTTGCATGCGCAGGTTCGAATCCTGCCGCCCCAGCCAATTTTTGTGTTAAAAAAACGGCCTGCATACACCAATTGTTCAGGCCGGCAATAAAGGACAGATCATTGCCGGGACGTACCTTCGGTCTTTTACGTCAAGTAAGGTAACTTTTGATCTTAAATCTTAACTTCCGCCTTTGAATAATATATGGATATGACCAAGGAAATGAAAATTTTTAGTGGTAATGCCAATACCTCCCTTGCTGAAGAAATCTGTCATTATATACAGCTTCCCTTAAGCTGGGCGGAGGTGAGGAAGTTCAGCGACGGCGAGACCTTTGTCGAGATCGGGGAAAATGTCCGGGGACGTGATGTTTTTGTGGTTCAGCCGACATGTACACCGGTAAATGATCATTTGATGGAATTGACCCTGATGGTGGATGCCCTGAGAAGGGCTTCGGCCCGGAGGATAACCGCTGTGATCCCCTATTACGGTTACTCCAGGCAGGACAGAAAAGTACGGCCGCGGGTGCCCATTTCCGCCAAGGCAGTCGCGGAAATGCTTATGGCAGTAGGTGTCCGCCGTCTGGTTACTATGGATCTCCATGCCGGTCAGATACAGGGCTTCTTTAATATACCGGTGGATAATCTCTATGCTGCCCCGGTACTTCTGCAGGACATCGGCGATCGATTTGCCGGCAAGAAAGTGGTTATGGTTTCCCCTGACGCAGGTGGTGTTGAGAGGACCAGGGCCTTTGCCAAGCGCATTGATGCTGATCTGGCCATTATTGATAAACGAAGGCAGCGGGCCAATGAAGCGGAGGCCATGAGAGTTATCGGTAATGTTACGGGCAAGAGCGTCGTCATTTTAGACGATATGGTCGATACGGCGGGCACTCTCTGCGCCGCCGCAGATATGCTGATTAAGGCGGAAGCGTCCGAGGTATATGCCTACTGCGTTCATCCGGTTTTGTCAGGTCCGGCGGTGGAGAGAATTAACAATTCATCCATAAGCAAACTTGTGGTCACCAATACTATCCCCCTGCAGCAGGAGGCGAAAGAGAGTCCGAAAATAAAGGTGCTTTCTGTAGCTGAACTCCTGGGAAGGGCTATACACTGCATACACTTTGAGGATTCTGTCAGTTCCCTGTTTGTGTAACCGGGCTAAAAGCGATTAAAGGGTTAAACTTAAAAAGCCTGTGCCCGGTCAGGAATAACTTTATGGCTGTTTTTAAGAGGGTCAGAAACTAAGAATTTTAAAACCAATTTATTAACAAGAGGTAAAATAATATGTTACAGGTAGATATAGATGCCCGGATCCGCAAAGAGAGCGGTAAAGAAGCTACCCGGAATCTAAGAAGAAACGGCAAGACTCCGGCTGTACTCTATGGTCTTGGGAAGGATCCTGTTTCTCTCGAGGTTGATACCAAGGAGATGACCAAAACTTTTCTCTTCATTCAGCGGCGTAACGCCGTGGCAAATCTTGCCATAGAAGGGGGAGGCAACCGGCATGTAATGATCAAGGATATTCAGTCTCATCCAGTGCATGATACCCTTCTTCATGCCGATTTCTATGAGATCGCTATTGATGAGCCCCAGACATTTAAAGTGCCGGTAAACTACAGTGGCAAAGCTGCCGGGGTTGAAATGGGCGGAGATATGTTCACTTACATCAATGAGGTTCATCTCAAAGGTAAGCCGCTGGATATCCCAGATGCCATTGAAGTGGATGTCTCTTCCGTAGGCATTGATGAACAGATCACCTGTGCTGAATTGGAGATCCCTGAAAAGGCAAAAATGCTGGAAGACGGGGATCAGATCTGCTTGACCGTTAATGCTCCTGTAATCGCCGGTTAGCAAGATAACATACGGACAATAATGTTTCTTATAGCAGGACTCGGCAATCCTGGCAGCAAATATGAAATTACCCGGCATAATGCCGGGTTTCTTTTTCTGGACTATCTCTCTGAAACCCTGAAGGCCAATTTTACCTCCTCAAAATGGAAGGCCAGTACTGCCCTGAGCGATATTTCCGGAGAGCGGGTTTTACTCATAAAACCGGAAAGCTACATGAACCTCAGCGGGCAGCCTCTTGTTGCAGCGGCTTCCTACTACAAAATATCACCTGAGAAGGTAATCGTTGCCCATGATGACCTTGATCTTCCTTTCGGTTCAATCAAGATCAGTGTTAACCGCGGGGCAGGGGGGCATAAAGGGGTCGCTTCCATAATCGGGCAACTGGGTTCCAAAAATTTTATCAGGTTGAGAATCGGGATAGGCCGGCCCGAATCCGCGATCCCCATAGAAAAATACGTTCTTCTGAAAATGAATGACCAGGAGTTGAAGGAACTAAAGCAGCGTTTTGTCCTGCTGGCTGAAGCCGTGGAGACTGTTATTGCCAGCGGCGCCTCCAAGGCAATGAATAAAGTTAATCCCGGTGGCTGACGAAAGACTGTACTTTTTGGTTGAAGAAGACTCAGCCGGCAAGCGCCTTGATTCCTACCTTGCCGGTCTGGGAGAACTCGCCCATGTAAGCCGCAGCAGACTGCAGGGGCTGATTGGCTCAGGCCATGTCCTGGTAAATGGTAAACCCCGGAAAAAGGGCTATCTGGTTCACAGAGAGGACCGGATTTCAGTTCTTCTCCCTCCGCCTGTGGACAGCAACCCTCATCCTGAAGAACTTCCCCTTGATATCCTTTACGAAGATGACGATATTATAGTACTGGCTAAACCTGCCGGACTGGTGGTTCATCCCGCCTGCGGCCACGAAGAGGGAACTCTGGTCCACGGCCTGCTTAACCATTGCCCCTCTTTAAAAGAATTCAGTGGTGACCCCCTACGGCCCGGAATTGTCCATCGTCTTGACAAGGGCACCTCAGGAGTCATGGTAGTGGCCAAGAACGAATCTGCCCGCCATGAACTGATAAGGCAGTTTAAGGACCGGGAAGTTGAAAAGATCTATCATGCCGTTCTTACCGGGGTGCCTGAACAGGAGGGAACTGTCCGGAAAAGCCTGGGACGCCACCCCGTACATCGCCAAAAAAGGGCGGTTTTATTGGAAGGCGGCAGGGAAGCAGTAACCCATTGGCGGGTTCTGGAGGTTCTTGCCGGATTCGCTTTGGTCAGGCTCCGGCTTGATACCGGCAGAACCCATCAAATCAGGGTTCATATGGCTTCCCTGCACTGCCCGGTTGCCGGAGACCCTGTATACGGCAGAAAAAAAGTACCTTTAAAACTGAGTCCTCCCAGACTCTGCCTTCATGCTTCAACTCTGCGCTTCACCCATCCCGCGGGAAGAGGGAAATTTGAGTTTACAGCCCCGTTGCCCCCTGATCTCCGGGAATTCCTTGAGGTACTGCGGCAAAAAAACTGATCCGGCCGCCCTGCTCAGGTTAAGTTTAAGTCACATCACCTTTTTAATGGCAGCAAAGTCCTCATCAGCCAAGCCCTGGGGGATTCCTTCTTCATAAAGGCTCTTGAGAGTCTTGGCCAAGTCGGTCCTGGCCCCTGTCTCTTCCGCGGTATCCACTATAAACCCCAGATCCTTGAGCATATGTTTGAAGGGAAATTGACCGGGGTAACTGTCAGTTTTCAACATCTCTTCCTTAATGGAAAACAGACCGCAACCCAAGGGACCGGACAAAATGGTGTCAAGAAGAAGGTCGGTATCCAGACCGCAGTGCCGACCCAGATTAAGCGATTCTGCAAGTCCCCCCATCATGATGCCCAGCAGCAGATTTACTGTCATCTTCATGGCTGAGCCTTTGCCGACCTCTCCGCAATATACCACTTTTTTCCCCATACATTGGAAAACAGGATCAAGTCTGTTGACAATATCTTCCGGTCCTCCGGCAAGAATAACCAGTTCGCCTTTTTCCGCCGGTATCTTAGAGCCTGAGACCGGGGCATCGATAAGGACAACTCCTTCCTGTTCCAGTTTTTGATTTAATACCTTGGTATAACTGGGGGCAACGGTGCTCATATTAATAACGGTTTTGCAGCAGTGTCCTTTGGCAAGCAGACCGTTTTTCGACCAAAGGACTTCATCCACCGCCTCTGTATCGGAAAGCATCAGTATTACTGTTTCCGAATTTTCTGAGACTTCAAGAGGGCTGGAGGCAATCTCCACCTCTCCTTGAGGAAGAGATTCAGCCCTAAAAGCGGTACGGTTATATGCTATCAGGGAATGACCTCCTTTAATAAGATTGGAAGCCATGGGCAGACCCATTATACCAAGTCCGATAAAACCTGTCTTTTCAGTCATAGTCCATTCCTTTAAGTAAGTGAGTTGATTAGACGTCTGACCCCTTCATCTGTGGAAATAAGGGGCTGATAATCCAGATCCCGGGCTGCGGCCCTTATACTGAACCAGTGGGATCGGGCCAGTTGCTCAGCCAGGAACCTGGTCATGGGCGGTTCCTTATGGTATCTTAAAGCCTTATAGTAGCATTCCATGGTCAGTCCTGCAAACCAGGCCTTGCGGAAGGATATCCGTCGGTTGACCGGCGGGATATCCAACCGGAAGAACAATGAGTTGATCCAGTCCCAGAGCTTGACAGGTTCTCCCTGGGAAATGAAATAGGCCCGGCCTGCGGAACGGCTTTCATTTTCCAGGTCTTTCGCGGCCAGCAGATGAGCCTGGACCACGTTGTCAATATAGGAGATGTCCACCAGGTTATTACCGTCTCCCACAATTCTCAAATCCTGATTACGGCCTCGTTCCAAAATCCTGGGAATCAGGTTGGTATCCCCGGGACCCCAGATCAGGTGAGGTCGCAGGGCTGCGGTCTTCAGGTTGGTGCTGTTTGCTTTTAAAATCAGTTCTTCGGCCCGGGCCTTGCTTTCAGCATAGTAACAGAGAAACTTCCGGGCATAAGGCAGGGATTCATCTCCTCCTTTAATGTCATCCCGGTCAAATACCACACTGGGGGTGCTGGTAAAGATGAGCCTGGGAATGTTGTTCTGATAACAGGCAGTCAGGACGTTGCCGGTGCCGCCGACATTAATGGTTAAATACTCCTGCCTGTCCCCCCAGATTCCTGCTTTAGCTGCGGTATGGAAAATGGTGTCGCATTCCCGGCTTACTCGGAGGACAAAGTCTTTATCCCTGATGTCACCGATCGCCATTTCAGCCCCCATCCGGCGCACCTCAGGGTAATCGTTGCGCCCCAGGGCAATAACCTTGATATTTTCCTCCAGAAGCCGGGTGACCAGGGCTTTACCTACAAAACCACCGCCGCCGGTGACCAGAACTTTATTCATGTTATCGATTCCTTAAATGCCATCTCCTCATCCCGAGTCAAGGAGGAGTGCCGTTTTTTCTGTCTCCCCGACCCTGTTGGTCAGGGAAGGGCTCATCTTTTTGATTAGAAGTTAAATTTTTGTATGTCTGGAAACAGGTCCCGTCTCATAAGCTGTTTTTATGTTATTTTCTCCAAACAATCAGGCCGGGAAAAGTAATACGTCTTTTGTTTTCCCCTCTATTTTTCCAGGGTCACCTCCACCATACCCCGGACTGAATTAACCAGGTATACAGTATCTGCAGAATACAGATCAGCAGAGGTCAGTACCTTTTCAGCCGCGTTTGTATGGGTCTCCAGGAAATACTGCCGAAAGATGCCGGGCAGAAGGCCACATTCCACCGGAGGAGTGTAATAATAACCGTCCTTCTCGATGAAGAGGTTTGATATGGCGCCTTCGGTCAGCTCCCCCTTCTGGTTGGTAAACAGTACATCGTAGAAGCCTTTATTTACGGCTTCCCGGTACAACCGGTTATACAAATTGCGACTGGTTGTTTTGTGGAAGAGGGTATGCTGACTGGAATCCACCTTTTCCCCGGCCAAGGTAATTTTTGGAAGGGTTTTTCTTCGGGGATCATTACCGGTTGAGTCAAGAAGGGTGCTGCTGATTTCCATACTGCCGTCCCGGTAGAGGAGCAGTCTTACCTTTCTGGGACCGGCGGCTGTAAATTCTCGTGCTTCTTTATCCAGTCGGTTATTCACATTCTGTCTGTCAAAAGAAAACTCGAAATAGACTGCTGATTCGTTCAGGCGGGCAAGATGTTTTTTCAGAAGCCAATAGCCCTCTGCCGGTTGCCAGAGCATGGTCTCAATAAGCTGGAAATCTTCCTTGGGGGCGGTAAGGAACCGGGCCTTGAGAAGACATTCCTCCCATTCCTTTTCCGGGTCAGAGTCGTGGGTTATACCTGAGCCGATTCCCATTTCTCCTTTGTCTCCTTTCAGGGTAAGGGTCCTTATAGGTACATTAAAAGCGGCCTCACCATTCGGGGCCAGAAAACCGATGGCCCCGGTATAAACCCCCCGGGGTTTTTCTTCCAGCTCGTTAATGATCTCCATGGTCCGGATCTTGGGAGCTCCGGTCACTGAGCCGCAGGGGAAAAGACCCTGGAAGAGTTCATAGAGGCTGAGATCTTCCCGTAAGGTGGTCTGAACCGTGGTGGTCATCTGATGCAGTGATTCGTAGGTTTCCACGTCAAAGAGAGAGGGGACATGAACAGCACCGGGTTCAGAGATGCGGCCGAGGTCGTTGCGGAGCATGTCAACGATCATGACATTTTCACTGCGGTTTTTGGGATCTGATTTAAGAAATTCTTTAATCTTCCGGTCTTCTCCCAGGCTGCGTCCCCTTTTTATGGTTCCTTTCATGGGCCGGACCATACAAATTCTCCCTTTTTTGCGGAAAAAGAGTTCAGGTGAAAAAGACATGGTCCGGGAGTTCCCCTGCCGGATAAAAGCCCCGAATGATACCGACTGGTTCCTGCGCAGGGTAAGGTAAAGATCTTCCGGAGAGCCTTCAAAATCAAAGAGCAACTTCAGGGTATAGTTGACCTGGTAGGTATCGCCTCCGGCGATGTAATCCTTGATGGCTTCTATGGAATTTATATAATTTTCTTTGTCTTGGCTGGGTCGGATTTTTTTTATCCGGTAAGAAGAATACCGGGATGAAGTAGGGTTTTCATCCGGTCCGGGGGGCAGCAGTTCAGTATTATTCCAGGTGCCCCTGTGGTGGTTATAGACTGCAGGTTCCGTAAAGATTCCCAGGTCGGCAACAGTTAGGCCCCGGCTGCCAGTGGTCAAAGAGTCCAGGCCCTTTTCAAGAAAATAGCCGAATTCGTAGGCGAACCAGCCGGCAAGGTAATAGCCCTGATCAAGTAGTTCTTCGGCCCGCTCCAGAAAGCGAACCGGGTCATCGCTGCCGGCAGTAAAGGTCAAGCGTCCTTCCGGCCTCCTGAACAGCAAAGAACGATGATCTTCCTTGCCCCCCCGGGTGGATTCCAGCAGGGTGAAATCTTCGTCCTTTTGGGATTTCAATAGACTATAGAGGAGATTTTGAGGAAGTGATTGAAAGTATTGCACCGTTTGCTCCAAAGTAATGGTATAATCAGGGTAAATTTTATAACAGACCAATTTAAGACGTAATTACTATTGCCATATTTCTGGTGATAATTTATAAAGATTGACGGATCAAGATTTGATATTATTACAGTGAAAGATAGTTCACAATAGCTATTCGATATTATTTAGAAGGAGGACATATGCTGATTCAGGATTGGATGGCAAAAGATGTTATGACTGTTGATGAGAATACCTCTCTCATGCGGGCCACCAGAACAATGAAAGAAAAGAAGATCCGGCGCCTGCCGGTAGTCTCTCACGGTAAATTGTTAGGCATTGTCACCGATCGGGATGTTAAAGATGCCTCTCCATCCAAAACTACCACCCTTGACGTTCATGAACTGTATTACCTGCTTTCTGAGATGAAAGTAAAAGAGGTTATGACCAAAGATCCTATAGTCTTATCCGGTGATGACTCCCTGGAGAAGGCGGCAATTATTATGCTGGAAACCAGGATCTCCGGTATCCCGGTAACAGATGATCAGGGGCATTTAATAGGCCTTTTGAGCGAGACCGATGTCCTGCGGGGTTTTATTCACAGCACCGGCATCAAGGACGGTGCCATGCAGTATGTTTTTGATCTGCCTGACCAGCCAGGTTCTGTCACCGAGGTAGTCAAGGTTCTGAGGGAAAATCAGATGAGGATAATCAGTGTGCTGACTTCATACGAGGATGCCCCGGAAGGGATGAAGCGGGTGGCCATCCGGGTTATCACCGAAGGAGATGGTGACTATGACGCCTTGAGCACCACTCTTCAGGAAAATTTTACCCTTGTTCTTAAGGCCAGAGATGAACTGAAAAATCTACCCGGCCACGGGATCTGATTTGAAAGAGACCGGTCCTGTCTGAGACTGTCAGGGCCGTTTGTAATTATCCAGGGCGAGATTTCCTTTTTTAAAAGGCAGCCAGTCTGATATGTTTTCGTTGTCCGGCTGATAATCCCCTGATTTTTTGTCAAATGGCGAAAAAACAATTTCTTCCGGAGGTGTGAACTCCTGTCCGCCGGTATCAATCTTTTTCATAAAATCAAGCCATACAGGAGCGCAAGTCCTGCCCCCTGTCTCCTTCCGCCCCAAGGACTTGCCCTTGTCAAATCCCATCCATATTCCTGCAGTCAGGTCAGGGGTATATCCTATGAACCAGCCGTCCTTCTGCTTGTCTGTCGTCCCTGTCTTACCGGCGGAGTCTGATTCAAGCCCCTTGGCAAGCTTACCGGTACCCTCATCTATGACTGCCTGCAAAATATGGGTAATCTGGTAGGCTGTTTCCCTGGAGAGAACCTGTTGCCCTCTGCTGGTATTGTCTTCTATGATTCTTCCCTGTTTGTCTGTTATGCGGTTGATAAAAACAGGGGGAATAAATCTACCTTGATTGGCAAAAGTGGTATACGCGGCAGTAAGCTCCAGGAGGCTGACTTCTGATGTTCCCAGAGCCAGAGCCGGGCCGTCTGCCAGAGGAGAACCGATTCCTAAATTGTGAGCCAGTCATTTGACCCTCGTTATCCCGGTTTTCTGCAAGAGTTTTACAGCAACTATATTTCTGGAATGGACCAGGCCTGTATACAATGTAGTGGGACCGTAATAATCATCACTGAAATTATGGGGCTGCCAGGTCCTGCCGGTTTTGCTTGTGGTCAGTTCAAGCGGGACGTCGTTAATCAGGGTAATGGGGCTATATCCCTTTTCCAGGGCGGCGGCGTATATAATTGGTTTAAAAGCGGAACCCGGCTGCCTCCTGGCTTGAGTGACCCTGTTGAACTGGCTCCGGAGGTATGCAGTCCCTCCCACCAGTGCCTTTACTCTGCCGGTTTCGGTCTCCACCGCTACAAGAGCAGCCTGGGGTGTTTGAGCTTTTCCCGGATGTCTCTTTCTCCATCTGGTAATTCCTTCCATTACTGCGGCAACCGCCTTTTCCTGAACGACGGGGTCCAGGGTGGTATGAACAGTCAATCCCCCGGTATAGAGCAACTTTTCACCATATTTTTTTGTTATGTAGTTACGGACATGCTGGAGGAAATAACCCGTTTCACTGTCCTTGGTTTCCTCCCCGTTTTTGCTGGAATGGGAGGAGGCCCATGCCAGTTTGCTGCGATAGGCCTTTCTGGCTTCTGAGGGTGTTATGAAACCTTCTTCGCTCATCCGGTTCAAGGTGTAAGCCTGCCGCCTTTTGGCCAGGGCAAAGTTGTTAAAGGGAGAATAACGGCTGGGAGCCTGGGGCAGACCGGCAAGGACGGCCATTTCTGAGAGATTGAGTTCAGATATCTGTTTGTCAAAGTAGATCCGGGCGGCAGCCTTTACTCCGTATGCCCCTTCTCCCAGGTATATCCGGTTGAGATAGATTTGGATTATTTCCTCCTTGCTCAGCAGCTGTTCAATCCGTATGGCCAGAATGGCCTCCTTGATTTTGCGGACGTAGCTTTTCTCCCGGTTAAGCAGAAGCATCCTTGCTGTCTGTTGAGTTATTGTACTGCCGCCTTCTTCGGGGCGGTCGACTTTGAGGTTATGAACGAAGGCCCTGATAATCGCCAGTATATCAATACCACGATGCTGCCTGAATCTGGCATCCTCGGCAGCGATAAAGGCTTTGGGCAGGAGGTCGGGCATATCTTCCAGGGATGCGAAGGGGCTATTCTTCTTGTAGATACGGTCTAAAACAGTGCCGTCGGATGCCAGAATTGTAGTGGGTTCCGAAGGACGGTAATTGACTACTGAAGTTATATCCGGGAGATTAAGTGAAGTCAGCAGGTAAAGCATACCTCCGACTATTATGGATAGAAAAAAACTTATAACAAGACAGAAAATGCTTAGATGGACATGAGTCCAGAATTTTTGTGGCTTCTTGGATCTTCTGCTGGAATTGGATTTACCTGAACTGCTTCGGGGGTCATGGAGGCGCGAACACATATATTAAAATAAAAGGGCTGTCATTTGACAGCCCTTTTATTTTAATAAGCTATTTTGTTGGAGAGATAATTACTTATGGCAGGTCGGACAGCCCTGTTTTTCAGGGGCTTTTTCGGCATGGCAACCTTTACAATTCTTGTGTCCAGCCTTCATCAGGCTGTTCAGAGCTTCATCCATATCGCTGTCTTTGTTGTGGCAGGTATCACAGGTTTGAATATCCTGACCTTCCTCATAGGCAACCTGGTTGCCCTCTTCGTCTTTGCTGTGATGACAGTCGCCGCAGTCAAATTCTTCCTGATGCTGGGCGTGGGGAAATTCTGCAGGCTTTATGCCCCGCTCTGATTCCATGGTGATTTCTTCCGGGCCTTTATCAGCGGCGAACGCAACTCCTGCCATAGCAAATCCGGACAGAAAAGCACATACAGTTGCAAGTACAAAGGTTTTCTTGATCATTTTTAAGCTCCTTTTTATTTGATTGGAAATTTTAAAATAAAGCATTATAACCCCTTAATCCAAGATATTACGCTCTTTGAATAGGTTTGTCAAGTACAGGGGGTTGGGAAAATGAATCATCCCTCACATTTTAAGTATTAATTTAGGCATAACTGTGCAACCCGGAAAGCAGATAGTTTACTCCAAAATAAGTAAATATTACCGCCACAAATCCGATAATGGAGAGCCAGGCGATCTTTCTACCCCTCCAGCCTCTGGTAAATCTGGCATGAAGAGTGCCTGCATATATGAACCAGGTAATGAGGGACCAGGTTTCTTTGGGATCCCAGCTCCAGTAGGTCCCCCAGGCTGAATTGGCCCAGATAGCCCCGGTTATAATACCGACACTAAGCCAGAGGAAACCGAAGATGATTGATCTGTAGATCAGATTGTCTATTGTTTTTAAGGCGGGGAGGGAATGGAGCAGTGATGTGGAATTCCCACCTTGAGCACGGCGCCTTAGCAGATACATGATTGCCAGGGCACAGGCCACGGCAAAGCCGGCATAGCCTATGAAGCAGGTCACTACATGGGCTATGAGCCAGTTGCTTTGCAGGGCGGGGATCAGGGGCCTTATCTGTTGGTCTATGTTGCCGGCAAATGAGGCATAGGCCATGGCGATAAAAGCAAAGGGGAGGGTAAAGGCCCCTATGAGACGATTTTTGAATTTTACTTCAATATAGAGATAGAACAACACTATGGACCAGGAGAAAAAGACCAGGGATTCATACATATTGGTCATCGGGGCATGACCTATACCCATCTGGTAGGATTCCACCCAGCGCAGAATTATTCCCGCCGATTGGGCCAGAAAAGTAATAATCGTGATTACTGTGGCTATGACCCCGGTTTTGGGGGTCTTAAAGAGGAAAGTGGCGATATATACTGCCGAGGCTATCAGGTAGCCAAAGATGGTCAGCCCTAAAAGTTGTGAACTCGTTATCATAATTCAGACCTTGTTTTAATATTTTTTATTGATTCCATAAATTATCGGTTTAGTCACGGTTCAGGGGCGTTTGCCGGTTATGGTAAATTAAAACTCGTTTTCTATTGCTTTTGAGGCAGCCTCAAAGGTCTGGGCAAATTTCGGCTTATTTTTGTTGCTGGTGCCGCTTACAGTTATTTCTGTTTTTTCGTCTTCTTTAATAAGTACCCAGATGCGGCGGTGGGAAAGAAAGAAGGCGATGTAGAGCCCCACCATCATCAGTATAAATCCGGTATACGCCCACCAGACCCCTGGATCCTTGGTGACCTGAAGGCCGGTGGCGTAAAACTCTTTAAGACTGAAAGCGTAACTGTTGTCTGCCGTCTCGACAGTAGTGCTGTCTCCATCGGTCAGCCAGAATTCTTGGGGACTCCCGGAGCCGTCATAAAACCAGACTTTATACCTGAAACGACCGGGTTCCGATGTTTTCGCCCGGTTAACAACCCCGAATCTTACTCCCCCTTCCTCCCATACTGCTTCTTTACCGGGGTCTATTAATAATTCTGCCTCCATATTGTCATCATTGACTTTCATTGTGGCAAGTAATTTCTCTAAGGGCTTGTAATTAGACTGGTAAAAAGTATAACCCTTATAATGAAGGGGGTCATTCACTTCTATTTCCCGGTTAAGCACTTCTTTGCCATCTTCTATCACAGCTAATTCTGATACAAATGATTTGGGAGAGCCGTCGGGATAACGGCTGAGAGTAAATTTTTTACAGAGTATCTCGAACCCCAGTTGGATCTCTTGCCGGTCTTGGAAAGTATGTATTGAACCTTTTTTGTTGGTTTCCGGGATCATCATCGATCCCTTATGACCATAAAATTTGCCGATCAGCGCCCCGATGAAGATTATCAGAATACTGGCATGGACAACATAAACACCGAATCTGGTCCAGGCTCCTTTTTCGGCGAAAAGAAGCAGGTTCTTGTCCCTTTGTTTCTCCCGGGGTTTCCAGCCTGACTCTTTGAGGGCTTTAACAATCTTTCCCCTGCTTTCCTGCGGAGACAATGCGGTCTGGAATTTTTTATGTTCTTTTTTCTTTTCAAGCTTTGTAAGATCTGTGTCAAGGTTGTCTTTTCCAATAATATGCCAGACACCGGGAAAACGTTTCCAGGAGCAGACAATCAGATTAAGGGTCAGAAGTGCTAAGAGGGTTATAAACCACCAGGAACTATACATATTGGTAAGATCAAGGACCTGGAAGAGGTTGGCTGTCTTTTCTCCGTATTCCTGAACATAAACCTCTGGCTGTTTACCTTGGGGGATTATAGTCCCTGCAATGGAAGTCAGGGCCAGACAGAATAAAAGGAAAAGGGCCAGTCTTACGGAAGCAAAGAAATTAATGACGCTGTTATTTTTCATAATCAATATGGTTGGATGTTAATGTTGGCGGTATCCGGTCAGCTATATATTTCGAGTTTCCAGAGGATTAAATTAAGTTAAGTACTAAGACATAATTCAATATTATAAGTTCCAGAATAAATTTAATATTTGCCGATTACCATGAAAGATTATTTCCTGTCAATTGATTATTTCCAAGTTATTAAAGGAATCGGATCCCTGGAAACGGATTTCCGGAAAAACGACTTACCCAAAAACGTCTTACCCGTAGAAATTTATTGCCTTAAAAAAGAAAAAGAGTTATAAAATAGTGTTTCGAAATGATTACTACAGCAGTAACAGTGTTGGCTGTTTCATCTTTTGTTATAGGGGGCAGATGCTTAATTTCCGCCAATGGCACCCGGAAAAACGGCTTGCAGTCTATATTTCATCTTGGAATTATCATAACGCGGTACAGGAGATATAATTATGGCAAAAAAATGTGATTTGTGCGGCAAGGGTCCCATGACCGGGAATAATGTCAGCCATGCTCATAACAAGACACGGAGGCGCTGGTTACCCAATTTGCAGAAAGTACGGATAGCGGCAGAAGGGGGCAACTCCAGGCAGGTGCAGGTATGCACCCGCTGTCTTCGGTCAGGAGCTGTACAGAAGCCGGTTGCCAAGACGGTTTGATAACCTGATCTTATATTTATTTTCTTCTCGCTTCGATGACGCCCTCTATATTTCGCAGATGCTGAAGGATTGAGGACAGGTGGTTAAGATCATTGACTTCCAGTTTGATTTCCAGTCTGGCTAAATCGTTTTTAGCGGATTTAGCCTCCACATTGCGGATATTGGCGTTATCGGAGGAAATCGAGTTGCAGAGGTTGACGAGCATACCCTTTTTATCCCGGGCAGTAATCTGGACATGGGCTATATGGGGAGCTCCTTCCTGGTTGGTAGACCAGCCCGCCTGAATAAAACGGGACTCATCGTACCTTTGCAGGTTGGGGCAGGATTTCTTGTGAACTGTCACTCCCCGGCCCATGGTAATAAATCCAACGATGTCATCTCCGGGCATGGGGTAACAGCAGCCTGCTATATGGACGAGCATGTCGTCAATACCATCTATTTCTATATTCTCTCCGGATGATGCTTTCCTGACGGTGCTGGTCTTCTTGATGACCTGCCTTTCCTCCTTTTTCTCCTGGAATTCCCGGGGGAGCATGATCTCTTCAAGCCGACCGGCGCTTAATTCGCCGGAGCCTACCCTGGCCAGCAGATCATCCAGATTGGGGCTCTTTGACCTCTTGAGAATCTCTTTGAGATGACCTGTTTTTATGAGTTTTTTCAGGCTGAGGTCATAGGCGCGTAACTTCTTTTCACATCTTTCCCGCCCCAGTTTTATATTCCTGCTCAGTTCCTCCTGACGCAGCCAGTGCCTGATCCTGTTTTTGGCCCGGCTGGTTTTAACCATCTTGAGCCAGTTTTTGCGGGGATGCTGTTTGGCGGAAGTTATTATTTCTACTATATCACCATTGTGCAGTTCAGTTTTCAATGGGGCGATAAGGCCGTTTACCCTAGCTCCGCTGCAGGTATCCCCTACTTCGGAATGGATGGCATAAGCGAAATCCAGGATAGTGCTGCCCTGGGGGAGTTCCTTTATGTCTCCCTGGGGAGTCAGAGTGTATATGTTGTCTGCTCCCAGTTCATGTTTTATGGCATCCAGCAGTTCCCCCGGATCCTCGACCTCCTGGAGTGAACTGATGAGCTGTTTCAGGGACTGGAATAACTTGGCATCCTTGGGTGACAGGGATTTTCCTTCCTTATAGGCCCAATGAGCGGCCAAACCCTCCTGGGCAATTCTGTCCATTTCCCTGGTGCGGATCTGGATCTCCATGAAATTGGAGAAAGGTCCTATTACGGAGGTATGCAGGGACTGATACATGTTGGATTTGGGGGAGCTGATGAAGTCTTTAAAGCGTCCGGAAATGGGCACCCAGAGATTGTGGATAAGACCGAGCGTCTCATAGCACTGGGGAATGGTCTGGACAATAATGCGGAAGGCTACCTTATCGTAGACCTTGTCAAGAGGGATATTCTGGGCGATAAGTTTGCGATATATGGACCAGAGATGCTTGGGACGTCCCAGGATCTCGAATTCGGTTATGCCGTTTTCCCTAAGCAGCCTGGTTAATATATCCTTAACCTTGTTGACATAGGTTTTCCTGTCCATTATGGCAGATTCCACCTGATCTGCAAGTTTCTGGTATATGGTGGGCTGGAGATAGGAAAAGGCACGGTCTTCCAGCTCCCTTTTCATCCAGTCTATGCCTAAACGGCTGGCAAGGGGAGCATAGAGTTCCATGGTTTCTGCGGCAAATTCCCTTTTCTGAGCCTCTGGCAGGTCTGTTATCCGGATGTCATGGAGCCGTTCAGCCAGGGTAATTAAGATGATGCGTATATCTGAAGACATGGAGAGGAACATTTTCCGGATCTTTTCAGCCTGTATGGATCGATGGCTGTCCAGACGAAGACCGTTGATTCTCTCGATCCCGATTATTATGGTAAGTATTTCCTGGCCGAAGTGTTTGCCGAGCTCTTTTCTTGATACTGCAAAGTCAGGACTAAGGGCACGGCCCAGCAAGGCTCCCTGTATTCCTTCCAGATCAAGGTGCATATCGGTGAGTATGGAGGCCACTGCAAGCTGATGATCTATGTCCGGTTCTCCGGAAGACATTTGATGGCTGCCGTAGACCTCTGCCGCGAAATTGCAGGTCCTTTTCAGTTCAAGCAGGTCTTCTTCAGAAAAGTAATTACCGGCTTTGGCCAGGAGGTCGTTGATAGTAACTTTCTCGATTTCTTTATGATACATCAGCAATAAATAAAAAGGATTCAGAGTTACATCTTAACACTTTATTCATAATTCATGACTTCTGATTCTATGTATGCAACTGTCTCGTCCAGAGGCAGGGACTCCGTATCGCCGGTAGCTCTTTTCCTGATCTCCACAAGACCGTCCCGGGCAAAATTCTTGCCCACTGTAATCCGCAAAGGGATTCCTATCAAATCGCTGTCCTTGAATTTAATGCCCGGCCTTTCATCCCGGTCATCTATAAGGGCTTCAATCCCCTTTTCCCGACACTCCCTATACAGTGATTCAGCTGCATCGGTTATGGATTCGTCATTTATTCCCAGATTCAGGATAACAACCTGAAAGGGGGCAAGAGGCATGGGGAATATAATACCGTCTTTGTCATGGTTTTGTTCAACGGCGGCGGCAATGACCCTGCTTACCCCGATGCCGTAACATCCCATAACAAATGGGATTTCTCTGCCGTTTTCATCAAGGAAAGCAGCTCCCAGGGATTTGCTGTAGGTAGTGCCCAGTTTGAAAATATGGCCTACCTCAATGCCTTTGGTAAGTTCAAGGGGCCGGGCGCATACAGGACAGGCGTCTTCTCCGGTAACGGTTCGCAGGTCTGCAATTGAAACCTTTTGCACGTCACGGGACAAGTTGACGTTGATCAGGTGATAATCCTTTTCATTGGCCCCGCAGGCAAATTTGGGCAGGGCGGCAACTTCCAAGTCGGCTATAATCTCCATATCAAGGTTTACCGGTCCTATATAACCGGTAGCCACCCCTGTAAGGTCATAAACCTCTTTTTCCTGGGCCATCCTGATATCATCTGCTTCCAATACATTTTTCAGTTTGGTCTCCTGGACTTCATGGTCACCCCGGAGTAAAACGGCAACCGGCTTGCCGTCGGCAAGATAAATCATGGTCTTGACCAGCTCCTTATGGCCAATACCCAGAAAGTCGCAAACCGTGGTAACCTTGCGCTTGCCAGGGGTTTCAACTTTTTCCGGGGCAGGCGGGTTTCCCGTTTCAGACTGAGATGGAGCTGCAGCCCGGGCCTTCTCCAGGTTGGCGGCGTAGGAACAGGAACTGCAGTTGACCACGATGTCTTCACCGGTATCAGCCAGCACCATGAATTCATGGGAGTAACTGCCCCCTATACTGCCGGTATCAGCTTCCACCGCCTTAAATTTCAGGCCGCACCGCCTGAAAATGCGGTTGTAAGCCTCCCACATTTTCTGGTAGGTTTCTTCCGCCTCTTCATCGCTGGCATCAAAACTGTAACCGTCTTTCATAATGAATTCCCGACTCCGCATCAGTCCGAAACGCGGCCTGATTTCATCACGGAACTTGGTCTGTATCTGGTAAAGATTCACAGGAAGCCCGCGGTAGGAATGGATGTTGTGTCGGACAAGATCGGTTATTACTTCCTCGTGGGTGGGACCGAGACAGGAATCTCTTTCGTGCCGGTCTTTAAACCTGAGGAGTTCGGAACCGTATTTATTCCATCTTCCCGATTCCTTCCATAGGTCGGCAGGCTGAACCAAGGGCAGAAGGATCTCTTGAGCTCCGGCCCGCTCCATTTCTTCCCTGATAATATTTTCAAATTTTCGTATAGAGGCGAGACCCAGAGGCAGATAGCTGTAAATCCCGGAAGCCAGTTTCCTGATAAAACCGCCCCGAAGCATGAGCTTGTGACTGATCACTTCCGCTTCGGCCGGAGTTTCTTTTAAAGTTGGAATGAATGATTGTGAATAGCGCATTATTATGGTTTTGAGTTTTATGTTTTAAGATTCAGGCTTATGTATACATGTTTTCCGTCAAAGACGTGGAACTGAAAGTCAATTACTGTAATTTTTGTCCATTTTTCCCAGTTCGTTGACAAAGGCCTCAAAGAGCTGATCTTCCGGGACCTTTTTAATGAGCTGCCCCTTTTTAAAGATTATTCCCAGACCCTTGCCCCCGGCAATACCTATATCAGCCTCCTTGGCCTCTCCCGGACCATTGACCACGCAACCCATTACCGCCACTTTCCAGGGAGTTTCTATCTTTTTTACATAGTTTTCCACTTTTTCAGCCAAGGGGAAAAGGTTAATCTGGCAACGGCCGCAGGTGGGGCAGGAGATTATTTCTGGACCCCGTTCTCTGAGATGAAGGCTTCTCAGGATTTCAAAGCCGACCCTCACTTCTTCCTCAGGATCGCGGGTCAGGGACACCCGGATAGTGTCACCTATACCTTCATAAAGTAACAGGCCCAGGGCAACTGATGATTTTACAGTTCCGGGAATGAGGCCGCCGGCCTCAGTCACCCCCAGATGCAGGGGGTAGTCACTCTCTTCTGCCAGAAGGCGGTAGGCCTCTACAGTTGTCATAGTGTCCGAGGACTTCAGGGAGACTTTTATCTGCCGATAGCCCATATCTTCCAGGTACTTGATATTCCTCAGGGCACTGGCGGCCATAGCCGGGGCGGTCGCTCCTCCGAATCGGGCAAGAATATCCTTTTCCAGCGATCCTGAATTTACTCCCACCCGGATAGGAACATCTTCCCGTCCGGCTGCTTCAACCACCCGGGCCAGTTTTTTTTCTCCGCCTATGTTGCCGGGATTAATCCTGATACCTTGAGCTCCATGTTCTATGCTGGCGATCGCCAGCCTGGCATCAAAATGGATATCTGCTATCAGAGGGATGGAGATGCCGGCGGTAATTGCTTCAATGGCTCTGGCAGCTTCAAGATCAGGCACAGCTACCCGGATGATTTCACAACCTGATCCTTCAAGCCTCAGAATCTGATCCACGGTTCCGGTTACATCACGGGTATCGGTATTGGTCATGGACTGGACAGCAACAGGGGCGCCGCCACCGATGGGAACGCTTCCTATCTTTATCTGTTTTGTTTCCCTTCTTTCAAACATAACAAAGCAATATAGTCTTTTTTGATTGAGATGTTAAGACTTTTAGCGCTGCTTATTTTTGACTTCAAATTACTATTTTGTTATTTTCATTATTATGAAATTCTTACTATCCCTGATAGGCCTTGTTCTTATACTGGAATCCCTTCCCTATGTGGCCAGCCCGGAAACCATGCAAAAATGGCTGAGACAGCTTTCCGAGATGGAGCCTTCGTTGCTGCGGGTCATCGGCCTGTTTTTCATGGCTGTGGGCCTGCTGATCTGTTACATTGCCCGGCGTACCAACTTGTTTTGAATCCTGTCCGTGGCTGACACCAACTTAAAAAAATGATGCGGGTCATCGTCTTCTGTAATATCTATTTCTCCCTATTCCCTGAACCTCAAAATTAAGATCCAGCCTATTCCACTTTATTGTTAAATTAACTATGCCGGAAATTCCCTCTGAATTCGATATAGATTCTTATCATTACGATCTTCCCCGGGAATTAATAGCCCAATATCCTGCTGATCGCCGTGCGGATGCACGCCTGTTGGTTTATGACTCCAGGCATGATGAAATAAGTCACAGGCGATTTAAAGATATAGTAGATTATTTTGAAGAAGGGGATCTGATAGTAATCAATGATACCCGGGTCTTTCCGGCCCGACTTATGGGCAAAAAGGAGACCGGAGGGCAGGTTGAGCTTCTCATGCTTGAATATCCGGAGATTGATGGCAACTGTGCTGCAGCTGTTGGTCTTTTGAAAAGCTCCAGGAGAATGAAGCCGGGCCAGAAAATTGATTTTGCCCCGGAATTGAAAGCCGAAGTCATGATGCTCCTGGACGAGGGCAAGGTTAAGGTGCGCCTTTATTTCAAAGGAAATCTGGATGATCTGCTGCAGCGGCATGGTGAAGTGCCTCTGCCTCCCTATATCAGCAGAGAAAAGGGGACCGGCAGCGAGGATCGGCAACGCTACCAGACGGTGTATGCCGCCCAGACCGGTTCGGTCGCCGCACCAACCGCAGGGCTCCATTTCAGCCGGTCGCTACTGGACAGCATCCGTAAAAAAGGGGTGGAGTTAGCCAGCGTAACCCTGCATGTAGGATATGGTACTTTTGCTCCGGTAAGAGTCAGGGATATCCGGGAGCACCAGCTTCATTCCGAGTTTGTTTCTGTCTCGCAGGAAACAGCTCAAGCCGTCAACCGGGTGAAGCAAAAAGGGAAAAGGCTCTGGGTGGTGGGAACAACCACGGCCAGAACCCTGGAATTTGCCGCTGATGAATCAGGGGAGTTAAGAAAGATTGCAGGCTGGTGCGGCCTTTACATATATCCCGGCTATCGCTTCAAGGTGGTTTCCAATCTAATTACCAATTTCCACCTGCCGGGTTCTTCTCTTCTTTTTCTGGTAAGTGCCTTGACCGGTAAAAAAAATCTGTTTTCCTGTTACAGGGAGGCAATAAAAAACAGATATCGTTTTTTCAGCTATGGGGATGGAATGGTGATTATGAGCTGACCTTAAGGGGCGTCGGTCCCGGTTTTCTGTGTGGCCGGTTCAGGGGATTTGGCGGGGGTGTTTGTCTCTGTACTTTTTGTTTCCGTACTTTTTGTTTCTGTGCCACCGGAGGATCCCTCTCCGTCGCTTTTTGGGGCCGCTGCTTTTTCAGGGGCGCTTTTGCCGTTGCTGTAACCGTCAGCAAACCAGCCTCCCCCCTTGAGATGGAAGGAGGTTCTGGAAATGACTTTTTTTAAGAGACCCTGACATTCAGGGCAGGTGGTTAAGGGATCTTCTGTTATATTCTGCCATTTCTCAGTAATTTTTTGACATTTTTCGCATTCGTATTCGTATATAGGCATTTTTTCCCCTCATCAATGGAAATATTAAATCAAACTGTGGTTGCCCTGCCATTTGCCTTGAAATGAACAGTAATTTTATTCTGGAAGAGCATTTTTGCTTTCCACCATCAGACGTATTAGTTATGTTATCTTCCAGTCAGTTTATTATTTAAGTCTGCTTTAACTTTCTGTCAAGTGGTTAACTTTTTATTATTTTAAATTCAAGTCCGTCCGTCTTTTGACCTTAAACAAATATATGGAGGGAGCCCTTGCAAGAGATACACAGTCTCAAGGCAGAGGAGGGCATGGTTCTGGCCCGGGATGTGCTTACTTCCGACAGCAGAATATTGTGCGGCAAAGGGACTACTCTGACTCAGGCCATTATAGATCGTATCCGAAAAATGGATATTCAGCATATAACCGTGGAGGGGCAACCTTTCGAGGAAGAAGGCCAGAAGACCCTGGAAGAGGAACTCCAGGATATCGAAAGGCGGTTTTCTAAAGTGGAGAAGATCCCTCCGCTTATGTATTTGAAGAAAAGGTTGAGGCAGAGATTGATTAACTCCAGGAAATGACCGCAGTCATGGATGAAGAAAAGAAAAAGGAGTTTCGCAGATCCCTGCGGGAGATGAAAAGTCTTCCCACGCTGCCGGCCGTTGTTGCCAGGCTGACGCGAATGGCGGAAGACCCGGAAACTACAAGCGAACAAATGGGTAAGGTTCTGGCCAAGGATCATATTATGGCCGCCAAGCTCTTGAAGCTGGTGAATTCATCATTTTACGGCTTTCCTCAGAGAATCAGCTCCCTGACCAGTGCTATAATCCTTTTGGGATTCAATGTTATCAAAAGCCTCATAATAAGTTCATCCATATTTGAGCTTATGGAGGAACAGGATCTGGAACTCTGGGAGCACTCTCTGGGATGCGCCGTTTCCTGTAATGTCCTGGCCAGGCGTCTGGGGGCAAGCGATCCCGAGGAGATCAGTACTGCGGGACTGATTCATGATATAGGGAAGGTGGCTATAAAGATGGAGTTGCCGGAAGTCTATAAAGAAATCGGCCGGCTCAGTGAAGAGAAAGAAGTATCCAGGTATAAGGTTGAACAGGCAGTTCTGGGATTAAACCATGCCGAGGCCGGGGGCTGGCTGGCCAAAAACTGGAATCTCCCGGTCAAGCTCCGGGAACCGGTAACCTTTCATCATACTCCGGAACAGGCCAAGAACGAAAAAATGGCTACAGCTATAGTACATTTCAGCAATATACTGATAAGGGGTATGGGCTACGGTCATGGCTCTGACATATGGGTGCCTCCTCTTAATAAGCAGGCCTGGGAAAAGTTGGGACTCTCTGCCCGTGATCTTGATGAAGTAATTGAGGAAGTCGAAGAAAAACTCTGGGATGTGAAGGGTTTTAGCCTGGAAATCAGCGAATCTGCATAGATGGAGGTAACTCAGGTCTCGTAGGATTTTCATCAAGATCAAATAAGCGGTAAGAACTGATTATGAATGATTGAAGAATTATGGTAAACCATTATTTTCATATTAAATGAAACGTATTCTGATTATCGGTGATGAGGTGGCAGCCGTTCCGGAAATAGGAGTACTTCTGGAAGCAAAGAGGTATCAGCCTATCTGGAAGAAGGTCAGCCACGATGCCATTTCCATCCTGCTCGACGACCCTCCTGACCTGTTTATTCTGGAGAAAGGTTTTTCGGATTCCAGGGATGAACAGGACCTGTTGAATACTGTTAAATCTTGTCAGCAGAAAACCAATATGCCTTTGTTGTTGATAATTTCGGAAAACGAATTAAATAAAGAGGTGGATTGGCAACAGTATCCGGTCGATGATTTCCTTATAAGTCCTCCCGAACCCCATCAGCTTCTTGCCAGGATTGAACTTGCCCGGTTCCGGATCATGAGGGTGTTTGACAATAACCCTTTGACCAAGCTTCCGGGTAATACCTCGATTCTGAATGCCATCCAGAGCGCTCTGGATTCGGGGGACAGTTATGGGGTGTGTTATATCGATATAGACAACTTCAAGCCCTATAACGACCGCTACGGCTTTGCCCAGGGAGACGATGTCATCCTCATGGTTGCTAAAATTGCGGTGAACGCTGTTGATGAGCTGGCCAGGAAAAACGGATTTATCGGCCATATCGGCGGTGATGATTTTGTCTTTATTGTCCCGGAAGTTAAAGTGAAAGAGGTATGCGAGAAAATTATAAATAATTTTGAGATAGTAAAAAAGATGTTCCTTTTTCCTGAAGATCTTGAAAAAGGCTGTTATGTAGAAAAAGATCGCCAGGGCAGGGAAACTGAGTTCGGTCTCTTGAGTTTGTCCATTGCCGTGGTTATTATTGAAGGCAATCGCTACAACCATGCTGGCGAAATTGCTACTGTTTCTTCCCAGGTCAAACATTACGTCAAAAAAATGGAAGGCAGTAATTATATGATAGACAGGCGCAGTTGAACGAATTTAGAGATTACGAATTATGAATTAATAAATCAGTAAAAAAAACAATAACCTGGCTGCAGATGAGAAAAGTTGTCCATTATAGATAGTTAACTCGTAATTCTCAATTCTTAATTTTTATATATCAAGGAGGGTAATAACATGGGAAAATCTTTGGTTGAGATGGCTGCCGATATTGTCAAATCCCAATGTTGTGCCAACAGTATGTCAACTGAGGAAATCAGGGATTCACTGGTGCAGACCTATCAAACCTTGTCATTGCTTAACGCAGGTCTGAAGGCGGAGGATAATAAAGTGGAAGAAAGCCCTCTGCAAGAACCGGAGTATGTCTCTACCCATGAAGCCGCTGCCGAAAAAGCGTTTCCTGTAAAAAGAATTCCCGTTAATAAGAAAGGAGGAGATAAGAAGAAAAAGCCTTCTCCATCTGTCTCAGCCCAGGACTCCATTCAGCAGGACCAGGTTATCTGTCTTGAATGCGGTAACTCTTATAAGGTTTTATCCAGCAAGCATCTAAAAAAACATGGTCTGTCCGCCAGGGAGTATCGAAAGAAATACGGCTTCTCCCTTCGGCAGCCACTGTGTTCCAAGACATTATCGGAAAAAAGGAAGAAAGCCGGGGAAGAGAGAGGGGCTCCGGAAAACCTTCTTAAGGCCATTGCCGGCAGAAAAAAATCCGGTCAGGCCGAAAGTTAGACCGCCCGGATCATGATAGGCATTTTTGACTCCGGCGTGGGTGGAATGACAGTAGCCCGTGCGGTGGAAGAGGCACTCCCCGGGATGAGGCTTACCTATTTCGGTGATCTGGCCCGTAGCCCTTATGGGTCCAAGAGTCCGGCTGCCATTACCAGGTATGCCTTTGAAAATACCGAATTTCTTATTTCCAAAGGGGCCCGGATGATAGTAGTAGCCTGTAATTCCGCGGCAAGTGTGGCTGCAGATGAGTTAAAAGAGACTTTCGATGTCCCTTTTTTTGAGGTAATTACCCCGGCGGTCCGTAATGCCGTCTCCTCCAGCAGAAATGGAAGAATAGGGGTGATCGGTACCAGGGCCACAGTGACAAGCGCTATCTATGAACGGAAGATACGGGATATACAGGCTGATCTTCAGGTCTTCTCCAAAGCCTGTCCGCTTCTGGTGCCTCTGGTGGAAGAGGGGTGGCTCAATAAACAGGAGACCAAGATGATAATCAGGCGTTATCTCCACAGTCTGAAGATCAGACAGGTTGATACCCTGGTTTTGGGCTGCACCCATTATCCTTTGCTCAGAAAACTGATCCAACCCCGGATCGGCAGCCGGGTGGAGGTTGTTGATTCAGCCACTTCCGTGGCTGAAGAGTTGAAAGCACATGTCGAGCAGAACAGGGAGAATTATCTTTCTGCAGATGAGCCGGACCGGAATGTATATTATCTTTCTGATATTACAGAATCCGCCAGACAGACGGCCAGAAGAATATTCGGCCGGGATATAGATTTTAAAGTGGCCAATGGTTTATTTACCAATTGATCTTATCAACCCTAATTTAACAATCACCTTATGAACTTCAAACGTCGCATTAAGAGTATTACTGTTTTTGTTATTCTGCTGATCCTGCCTTCAGGCGTCTGGGCCGGAGAAGAACTGACTCCCGAGAAAATAGCCGGCGAACTGCAGCAGACCTATGAACAGACCAGGACTATCACGGCCGACTTTCGGCAGAAGGCCAGTGTCACCGGAATGCCTGACCGGGAGCGTACAGGCCGGGGAAAGGTCAAGATAAAAAAGCCCGGACTGATACGATGGGATTATGAGGTTCCGGAAACCCAGGTCCTGGTCAGTGACGGAGAAAAATTTTCCCTTTATCAGGCCGAAGAAAAACAGATGATTGTTACTTCCGCCGAGCAATACCTGGGAGAGGATGTGATTTACTCTTTTTTCAACGGCTCCGGGAACCTGCTGGAAGACTTCAGGATCGGGCGGGCTCCGGAGGAGATGCGAACTTCCGATACTCACACCCTGAAACTTATCCCGAAGGAGAGCCATCCTCAGGTGGAAAAACTGTATCTCTGGTGCGACAGGGAAACATACATGATTAAACGTTTGCGGATAATTGATCCCATGGGAGGTTTCACCGATATGAAATTTTCCAATATTACAGTCAACCAGCCTGTAAGCGAAAAGGTCTTCAGCTTTACTCCCCCGCCTGATACCGAGATAATCAGAAATTAGAGATGAGGAACTGCCCCCTTTTTCCGCTTCTTTTTTGAAGATTTTAGGAGATAACAGAAACAGATGGACAGTGATAATCCCCATAAGGTGTCAAAATTGGTTCTCGGCGGTTGTCGAAGCGGGAAAAGCAGCTATGCTCAGAACTGGGTCAGGGATAATTTTGATAAGAAAGTTTTTGTGGCCACTCTCAGGCCCGGAGATGACCGGGAGATGCTGGAAAGAGTTGAATTTCATCAGCAGAGCAGGGGAGAAGGATGGCAACTCATCGAAGCCCCTTATGATCTGGCTTCTGTCCTGCGGGACACGCCGGAGGATTCTTCTTCCGTCTTATTAATTGACTGTATCACCATGTGGCTTACCAATAATCTGTTATTGGAGACAGGCGGCAAAGATCTGGAAGAAAAAATAAGGGAACTCTGCGGCCTGATTGCCGCCTGCAGGAAATCAGTGGTTCTGGTCGCCAATGAAGTGGGCCTGGGTATAGCACCGGATAACTATCTGGGCCGACATTTCCGTGATGTAGCGGGCTGGACCAATCAGAAGCTGGCTGAAGTCTGCCGGGAAGTTTTTTTTGTTGCAGCCGGCTGCTCTCTGAAGTTGAAGTAAACTTATATCTTACACCCTTAAGAATGCAATCAGTACATGGCGGACATATTATAGCAACAGCCAGAAGGCTTGGCTGTCAGGTCTCGGATCTGATAGACATGAGCAGCAACCTCACTCCTTTGGGGATTGCGCCGGGAGTCAAGGAAGCTGTGCAGGAAAATTTTGACCAGATCGGTTATCTGCCGGAATCAGTCAGTCAGTCCCTGGTTGAGACCTTTGCCGGCAAATATGGGATATCCCCGGACCATGTTCTGGCGGGCAACGGCACTACAGAATTTATTTTTGCCCTCCCCGAAGTCTTTCCGGGAGAAAGAGCTCTGATTGTCAACCCTACTTACTCTGACTATCAACTTGCCTGCAAATGGGCCGGGCTCAAGGTGGATGCCTTCAACCTGCGGATGGAGGAGGACTTCACTCTGGATCTGGAACGCCTACAGGAGAACCTGCTGGGGGGAGAGTTGGTCTTCTGGTGCAATCCCAACAACCCTACCGGGGGTCTGACTCCTTCTCTTGAGTTGTACGCCTTTATAAAGGCAAATCCGGAGACCTCTTTTTTCATTGATGAGTCTTATCTCCCTTTTATCAGAGAAAAATCTCTGATTGAGTTTGACCTTCTCCCCAATTTATACCTGCTTTCTTCTTTTTCCAAAATTTATGGAATTCCGGGCTTAAGGCTTGGTTTCCTGGTCTCTGCTGCTGATAGTTTTCATCTTCTCAGCAAGAAGAGAAAACCTTGGGGGGTAAACACTCTGGCCCAGGTTGCCGGTCAATACCTTCTGAAGTATGGCGACAGCTATGTGGAGAAGGTTCAGGACTATGTTGCCCGGGAGCGTATTCCTTTTGGTCAGTCCCTGGAATCTTTGGAGGGGGTTTCAGTCATCCCTGGCAGGGCTAATTTTATTCTTTCCTATCTTCAAGGCCGGGTAACTGTGGAGGAGCTCCAGAATAGGCTGCTTGAGAAAAGGATCATGATCAGAAATTGTGCCTCGTTTGAATCACTGGATAGTCATTTTTTCCGGGTCTCTCTAAAGGATCAGGAGGCAAATCGGAAATTCCTGGTGGCGATGCAGGAAATTTTAGGATGATGGGTTCTTAGTTCAGAGTTGATCTGAGAACCGGGATTAAAGGATCAGAAACCAAGAACTGGGAAACTGGATCGATGAGAATAGCAATAATAAGCGATACCCATGATCAGATAGCCAACTTGCGGGGGGCTGTGAGATACTGTAATTCTTACAACGTCTATATGATAATACATTGCGGGGATTTGATCTCACCGTTCATGCTTGATGAACTGGCGTCTTTCGGTGGAGCTGTTCACCTGATCTACGGCAATAATGTCGGGGACCAGCACCTGATTTCCAGTTGGTGTGGTACAAAGTTTCCCACCATTACCCATCACGGCATTCTGGGTGCGGTGGAAGCGGATGGAAAAAAGATCGCTTTTCATCATTATCCTGAAATCGCCCGCTCTCTGGCCTATCAGGGCAATTTCGACGTGGTCTGCTGCGGACATAATCATCGCTACAATGTGGAGAAAATAGGGGAAACAGTCCTGATCAATCCCGGGGAGATGCTGGGCAAGGATTCCAGTCCTTCTTTTGCTATCCTGGATACATCAACCTGGAATGTGGAATACATTCCTGTTAAAGTATCTCCAGATGATGCGGTCTGAAACGGTATTTAATTGTGATCGTATTGTAAAGGGGCGTTATTCAACCACGAATAACAGAAGGATAGAAAATTAATGTTTTTACAAACCCTTCGGTTTCGGCCCCCGAAATTCCGAACTATGAACTACTGAGAGAAAAATGGAAGATACAAATACCGATTTTGCCAAGATGTTTGAAGATAGTGTTACGGTCCAGAATGAGATGAAACCCGGAGACAAGGTGGAAGCTGAGGTTGTCCGGATTACTGACAAATGGATTTTTCTTGACCTGGGCGGTAAAAGCGAGGGCTGCCTGGAGGCTGAGGAGCTGAGAGACAAGGAGGGTAATCTCCGGATAAGTGAAGGAGATAGTGTCCAGGCCTGGTTCCTGCGTATGGAAGAAGGGGAGATGATTTTTACCACCAAAATGAGTGGTTCCGCCGCCAAAAGCCATCTTCAGGAAGCTTACCGGAGTGGTGTACCTGTGGAGGGAGCTGTCCAGAAAGAGATCAAGGGCGGCTTTGAGGTGATGATTGCCGGAGGGGTAAGGGCGTTCTGCCCCTATTCCCAGATCTCTCTGCGGCGGGTTGATGATCCTGAGAAGATCATCGGCAGTGAACTTTCTTTCCGGATAATTGAATACAAGGAAAACGGCCGCAATATTATTGTTTCCCACCGGCGTATCCTGGAAGAGGAAAGGGCCAAGCAGAAGGAAGAATTGCGGGAAACTCTGGAAAAAGGGCAGCATGTCACCGGAACTATCACCTCTGTCCAGAAATTCGGGGCCTTTGTTGATATAGGGGGGATTGAAGGGCTTATCCCTGCCTCGGAGATATCATATGAACATGTTTCGGATATTCATTCCGTTCTGGAAGCAGGGGAGCAGGTGGAAGTTTCGATTATGAAACTTGACTGGGACAATGAGCGTTTCAGTTTCAGCCTTAAGGATACTCTGGCCGACCCCTGGGACAATCTGGATCTGCAGGAAGGGAGCTGCGTTCAGGGAGAGGTGGTCCGTCTTGCCGATTTCGGAGCCTTTGTCAATCTCAGTCCGGGAATTGACGGCTTGATTCATATCTCTAAACTGGGCGCCGGCCGCAGGGTGAATCATCCCAGGGAGGTGGTTAAACCGGGTGATATCATTGAAGTCTGTGTTGACTCTACTGATCAGGAAAACAGAAGAGTTTCCCTTTCCATCCCCAGTCCGGCAGAGGAGCAGAAACAGGAGGATAAGCCGGAGGCCGCCGAAAGAGATACTTACAATAAGTATAAAAAGAAAACAAAAGAGAGCGAGGAATCCATGGGCACCCTGGGGGATCTGCTCAAAGATAAACTGGATTAATCTTTATCCTCCCGGTCCAGTCTATGTCTCCTGATCTCAAAGAGAATCACCGCGGCGGCTGTAGAGGCATTGAGGGAATCAATCTCACCGGCCATGGGTATTGCCATGACAAAATCACATTGACGCTTTACCAGCGGCCGGATACCTTTTTCCTCCCCTCCGATTACTACACAGATTCTGTCCCTTATTTCAGTCCGATAAAGAGAATCTCCCTGTTGTCTGCTTCCGCTGCCGTAGATCCAGATATCTTCATGCCTGAGCTTCTCGAGGAACCTGCTTAAATTTACGGTACGACAGATGTTGAGATGAGCCAGGGCGCCTGCGGAGATTTTGGCTACAGTGCCGGTCAGAGATGAACTCCGGTCCTTGGGGATGACGACTCCATCTACTCCGGCGGCAGCTGCGCTGCGGAGGATGGCCCCCAGATTGTGGGGGTCTTGTATTGAATCCAGCGCCAGGAGGAATGGACTTTTTTTGCTGCTTAATTGACTCAGGAATTCTTCTTCGTCTGCAACCGGATATTCGCTGATTTCGGCGACTACCCCCTGGTGGTTGATTCCGGGTGAGGAAGGAATCTGGATGGTCTTGACAAAACGGGTTCTTATCTGATTTTTCCGGGCCAGTCTGACAATCTCTTCCAGTTTTTCTCCGGAGCGTGATTTCTGGATTGTGACAGTCTGTATAAGCCTGGGTTTCGTCTTTAACATCTCCAGAATCGGGTGGATCCCCCATATCCTGGAAGATTCTGTTTTTTTGTCAGCCATTATAAGTCAAGCTCGATAACTTTGCCGTCCGGGCCCCGCCGCTGCCTGCTTCTTTCAGCAAGGACAATTCCGGTCAGTACCTGTACGGCTTCTTCCAGCCGGTCATTTATAACAAGATAATCGTAATAGTCCGCATCTTCCATCTCTTTCAGGCTGTTTGTCAGCCGGATTTTCAGGCTCTCCTCTGATTCGCTGCCCCGGCCGCTCAATCTTTTTTTAAGCTCCTGCCGGGAAGGAGGGGCAATAAAAATTGAGCAGCAGACATCAGCTGCTTTCTCCCTTACCTGTCTGGCCCCCTGGACATCGATATCGAGGATTACGTCTCTGCCTTTCCGGAGTTCCTTTTCCACTTCAGCCCTGCTGGTCCCATAGTAGTTTTCATGTACCTGAGCCCATTCCAGAAAATCTCCTGCCCGGGACATCCGGTCAAAATCCTGCTTGCTGATAAAGTGGTAATCCTGTCCGTCAACCTCTTGCAGTCGGGGAGGCCGGGTGGTGTGGGATACGGAAAAGACCAGGCCCTGGTTAACTTCCATTACCCTTTTCAGAATGGTGGTCTTTCCGGTCCCGGATGGAGCGGAGATGACAAAAAGCCTGCCCTGCATCAGCTGTTGCCTTCGCCGCACTGCTGGCATGAGGCCGGGGTGAATCGCTGGGTGAGGGTTTCCGGCTGAACCGCAGAGAGAATTAGATGGTTGGAGTCCAGAATGATGAAGGACCGGGTCTTACGGCCTTCTGTTACATCTATGAGCTTTTTCTGTTCTCTGGCCTCATCCTTCAGCTTTTTGGCAGGGGCGGACTTGGGATTCATAACAACCAGAACTCTGCCGGCAACCACCGAGTTACCGAATCCTATATTTATCAGTCGCTTATCCATAATTATGACCTCTTTATCCTATGAGTTCAAGGAACAGATTAACAGTTATAATTGTCAACTTTCAAGGTACGTCTTTCTTCTGACCTATGTAATTATTACTCTATATTCTGTACCTGTTCCCGAATTTTTTCCACTTCATTTTTCATTTCCACTATCTGATGGGCTACAGCCGAGTCCCCGATTTTGGATGCAATTGTATTTATCTCCCTGAGGAACTCCTGGAGAAGAAAGTCGAGTTTTCGACCAGCGGGCTCCCGGCCGTCAAGATAGGAGCGGAACTGCTGGAAATGGCTCTTCAGCCGTACCAGTTCCTCGGTTATATCAGCCTTATCCGCCATTAAGGCCACTTCCTGGGTCAGACGACCGGGGTCTATTTCCTTGTCTTCCAGGAGGCGGGAGATCCGTTCCTTAAGATGGTTTGCCTTTTTTCGATTAAGTTCAGGGCACTTATCCCAGATTGCTGCTCTGGTCTGTTCAAGAATGTCAAGGCGGTGGATAATGTCTTTTTTCAGATGCTGACCCTCTCTTTCCCGCATTTCCTGGCTATTGGTCAAGGCTTTATGTAGGGCTGTGCGAATGGAGGGCCAGAAGGTCTCAATATTTATTTCTTTTTCCCCGGTTTCAATAATTCCGGGAAAAGAAGCAAGCAGGGAAAGTCTGTCCTGAGCGGCAGCGAGATGAAGATCATCTGCCAGAGTCTGCAGGGCGTTCTGGTATTGACGGGCCAGGGACCAGTTAACGTTTATGTTCGTACTGATCGCCTCCCCGCCCTGCTGATTTATATTTACCTCAATGTGCCCTCTACTGAAAAAGGTAGTTATCTTCTTTTTGATCCTTTCCTCCAGGGTATTGAACTGACGGGGCATCCTGAGGCGTAAATCAAGATACTTGTGGTTGACCGAACGGATTTCCACCAGCCATTTGCAGTTCTCATCCTCACAGCTGCCTCTGCCGAACGAGGTCATACTTACAGGAAATGTCATTGATCGTACCTCCGGCATGTTATAACGTACCTGCGATACGCAGTGGTAAAGGCACAATTAACGGAATCATCCATTCAGCTGCTCCAGGAGTTCCTTCTGGTTTGCTGTTGCTGTCCCTATCTTGCCGACGACAATACCGGCGCAGTAGTTGGCAAGAGTTGCCGCTTCCGCAAAATTCAGACCGCTGGCCAGACCCAGTGCCAGAGCGGCAATAACGGTATCTCCCGCCCCGGTAACATCAAACACCTCTCTTGCTTCAGTGGGGATGGTTAAGGGGGGGCATCCTTTTTCCAGAAGAGTCATGCCTTCTTCCCCCCTGGTAATGAGGACTGCTGTGCAGTTCATTCTTTCCTGTATTACACCGGCGGCTCGCAGCAGGGATTCTTCATCTTTTATAAGAACCCCGGACATCTGTTCAGCCTCATGATTATTGGGGGCAATCATGGTGATATCGTGAAAAAACTTACTGTTAACCGGTTTAAGGTCGCAGATTACCGGAATATTTTTATTTTTAGAGGAAAGCTCTAATAGGTGCTCCACAACTTCGGGGCAGATTACACCCTTGGCGTAATCCGAGATCACTACGGCGTCAAACTCGGAAAAGCAGGCATCAAGAAAGCTGTGCAGTTCCTTTATACTGTCAGGGTTCAAGGGGCCGGACTGTTCCCGGTCAAAACGTACCACCTGCTGGTTCTGGGCTACAATCCTTGTTTTCTTGGTAGTGGCCCGGTCTTCGCACTTGACTATTCCGGTGGTGTCCGAACCCATTTCCTCTAACAGAGAAAGAAGTTGCCTGCCCATATAGTCGGTACCGATAACTCCGCATAAAGTGGTCTGACCGCCAAGATCGTATATGTTGTGGAGAACATTGGCAGCCCCTCCCAGAAGCAGGCTCTCGTTAGTGACGTTTACTACCGGCACCGGTGCTTCCGGGGATATACGGGAGACGCTTCCCCAGATAAAATGGTCCACAATTAAATCGCCTATAACCAGGATATTGGCCCTGGAAAAATCATTTATCCTTTCTTTTAACTTTCCGTTAATGTTTAACTGTTCCACCGTCTGAGTCCTTGCTTGTGTACTTATATGGCTCCGGCTGGGCCTGGTTGTTCTGGAAGCTTATTTTTTGTAATAAAATTGTGTTTGAAAGACAAAAGATTTTATTTAATAACGGCTTAAGTTGACAATGTAAAGGAATGATTTAATAATAGGGCAGTCTGAATTTTTTTTAAGTGATGACCTTAGCGTTTGCACCGGTTAAAATATACCCTGAACCGTCAAACCGTTAATTTAAAGGATTACAGGATTCTGAGGCCTATATATATTTTTACGGAATCAAAATCAATCTTATTAAATTAATCACGAAGTAAGGAGCAGTTATTTGGAAATTTCCATGGAAAATAACTCTCAGAACAGGAAAGAATTCCCGGAAGGCATGGTCCCGCTGGGCGGTTCCACCTTCAAGTTCAGCTGCCATTCAGGGCTGAGCTGCTTCACCCTGTGCTGTCGCAATGTGGATATGCTCTTATACCCTTACGATATCATACTGCTCAAAAAGAGGCTGCAGCTCCGGTCCGGTGAATTCCTGGAACGTCATACCCGTATAGTTCAGGGACACAATCCCTATTTTCCTTCCCTGATGATGCGGATGAATGAAAATAACAGCTGTCCTTTTCTTTCTGATCAGGGGTGCGAGGTGTATCAGGACAGGCCTTTTTCCTGCCGGATGTATCCCCTGGAAAGAGCGGTAAACCGTGATCCCGGCAAACTTGAAGAGCGGGAGTTTTATTTTCTGACTGAACATGAATACTGCAAGGGCCACGGTCAAGGACCGGAATGGAAGGTGGGGGAATGGCTCAGGGATCAGCAGCTTCTCTTTCACAATACCATGGCGGAGCAGTGGACAGAGATGGACACCCTGTTTGCCGGCAATCCCTGGGACGGCGAAGGAGTCGCCGGACCCAAACAGAAGCTTGCTTTCATGGTCTGCTACAATGTCGATGATTTTCGGGATTATGTTCAGCATCACAACCTGCTCAGCCAGTTCAAACTGAGCCGTTCCCGGGTTCGCGGTATTGAAAGCGATGATGAGTCCCTGCTGACTTTCGGTTTTGATTGGCTGAAATTAGTCTTGGCTGGTCAGCCTACCTTGAAGTTCAAGGGTGGTAAATAACCTTCAGAAGAGAGAATGTTGAGGTAGGGGAGCAGCAATAGATGAGTCGGCCGGGAAAAAAATCTATTTGCCGGTTTTGCTATAAAAAGAGAAGCAAGCTCAAGGCCATAACCGCCATTCCGCAGATCAAACCGTAAACCGCATTATGTCCGGAACAATACTTTCTGGCCGTGGGCAGGAGTTCATCCAGGGAGATAAAGACCATGATACCGGCAACCGAGGCAAAAAGCAGGCCAAGAATGGTTTCGTTCATAAAGGGCCTTAAGGCTCCATAACCTATGAGCGCACCCACGGGTTCGGATATCCCGGAGAGAAAGGAGAGGTAAAAGGCCTTTTTCCTGCTTCCGGTGGCATAGTATATAGGTACGGAAACCGAAATGCCCTCGGGGATATTGTGGATGGCAATGGCTGCCGCGATCGATATTCCCATGGCCTGGTCGGTCAAAGCGGCGGTGAAGGTGGCCAGTCCTTCCGGAAAATTATGGATACCAATTGCCAGGGCCGACATTACTCCCATGCGCATCAGGTCGGGGTTCAGGGGGGCGGCCGGCGGCTCCATTTCTTCAATAACATGGGCTTCATGGGGGTTTTCATAAGAGGGGACCAGCTGGTCTATAATCAGGATGAGCGCTATCCCCCCGAAAAAGGCAATCGTAGAATACCAATTGCCCATTACTTCCCCGTGGCCGACCTCGAGATTATCCTGGGCTTTCTTGAGGATCTCCACAAAAGAGATATAAATCATGACCCCGGCAGAGAACCCCAGGGCTGTTGCCAGGAAGCCGGTGTTAGTCCGGCGGGTTAGAAAGGCCAGGGCGCTTCCTATACCGGTGGCCAACCCGGCCAGGAGGGTTAGGCTGAAGGCAAACAGGACATTGTGTTCCATAGTTTTCTCGGCAACCCCTTGGATAAAAATGGTCGTTTCGGCCGGGTGAACGGCTGCTGCAGTAACTGCTTGTAAATCTTTATTTGATCTGATGGGCCAATCTGCCCTAAGAACATTACTTATTTATTCCCGGTGCTTATCTGAACCGGGTACTCCCCACCCCTTCGGTTCCAGGGCGCGCTCCCTGAGAACATGTCGGTCGTAAGCACTTATGATATCGGCTCTTTTAAGATATCCCGTCACCTGATCAGGCCTGCCTTTCTTAACTACCGGCAGGAAAGAAAATTCATTCCGGGAAAAGATATGAAAGGTGGTTTCCAGACTGTCTTCCTCTTCTACTGTTACAACTTCTCTTTGCATTAAATCCTCAACTGTTCTTTCTTCCAGATTTTCATCCCAGCGCAGATTCCGCAGATCTCTCAAGGTCAGAACTCCGGCGAGCCTGCCTTCTCCGTCAAGGACAATAAAGTGGGGAAAGTCACTTTTCGTCATTCTGTCATTTGCCTCTGACAACAGATCATCGACCTGCAGAGGGTTCAAGTCCCGGATCATGAAGTTTTTAACCAGCATATTGCGCAGGCGGTTTACCTCATGTCCCCGGCTTATGTCTATTCCTTTCTGAAGCAGCTTGTCTTCGTAGATCGAATAGCCGTGCATGATCCTCACTACCAGCAGGCTGGAAATACAGGCCACCATTAAGGGCAGGATGACCTCATAGTTGTAGGTCAGTTCGAAAATAGTCATGATTGCGGTAATCGGAGCCAGGGTTACCCCGCTTACCATGGCGCCCATCCCGATCAGGGCATAGTGGGCAGAGGAGAGAATAGTGTCAGGCCAGATAAGTTGAGCCAGATGGCCGAAAACGGTTCCTGTCATAGCCCCTATAAAAAGGGCGGGAGCAAAGATCCCGCCGCTCATGCCGCTTCCTATGGAAAAACAGGTAGTCATTATCTTGGTCAGTACCAGGATTGCGGCAAAGTAAAGGCTGATTTCACCCAGGAGGGCATTACTGATGGACTCATAGCCTATGCCCAGGGTTTCGGGCCGCTTGAAACCGATAATGCCGACAAGCAGGCCACCTGCCGCCGGAGTCAGCCATAAGGGAATATTAAGCCTTTTTAATACTCCCGGAAGGGTTATAATTGCTTTCATCAGCAGGACCCCCAGCACTCCGGCGGCAATACCCAGACCCAGGTACATGGCCAGCTCCCCTGTATGGGCCAATGAAAAAGAAGGAATATGAAAGATTGCCGGATCATCCCAGCACGACCTGGCCACCAGGGTACCGGTTACCGAGGCAATAACTATGTGGCTCAGGAAAGCGGTTTCCAGGTCAAACAGGAGGATTTCCACGGCAAAGAGGGTACCGGCCATGGGGGCCTGGAAGGTGGCGGCGATTCCTGCCGCCGCACCACAGACTACAGCTATACGGCGTTTCTGATGATCAAGTCTCAGCAGTCGGGAAAGAGTGGAACCGATGGAAGAGCCTATCTGCACTATGGGCCCTTCCCGTCCCACCGAGGCCCCGGCGGCAATCAGAACGGCGGTGACAAATGATTTTATCAGAGTGACCCGGTGCCGGATATGGCCGCTCCGTAAAGCCAGGGCTTCCATCACTTCCGGCACACCTGGTCCCCTTACTTCCGGGGCCCAGAAGGTGATGATCGGGCCGATTATCAGACCGGCCAAGGCAGGAAGCAGTATGATCCATATATTTGCGGTGACAGCAGGGGCGTGTTCCGTCAGTAGAGTGGATACTGTTTGGAAGTTGAGGATGATAAAGGAGATGAGCCAGCGGAAAGCGACAGCCCCCAGTCCTGCCAGTGCCCCTATAATAACAGCGATTATGAGAGGATAGAAGAGGTCATAAAAATGTCTGAACAGCCGCATGGCAGTGAAGTTATCTATGATGCTTTCTTTCTTCCTCTGTCCTCGGACCGATGGGTATCAGGGCTGGTCATGATCCAGCTTACAGCCTCATATCCCAAGACAGATTTGATTTCTTCAGAAAGCCGCCGGTCGGGATTCACGGTCATCTCCTCCGGCATATCTATATCCACCTCCCCCCTGTTGTCGAAGTGTATAGTCAGAGTGAGTTGGCAGGGCCCGTAATAGCGGTGGAATATTTTTTTGAGCCTGGTCAGGCCTGGCCGGTCAACATTATTGGCCTTAAGTATGACTTTGGCCGCGTTGGTGTATTTCAGTCTGGCTTCTTTGAGGGTCAGTACTTCATCCGCTACAATATTAATCCTGCCGTCTTCTTTCTGGAGCCTGCCCTGAACAATAAGGGGCTGGTTCCCGGTTAAGAGATGGGAGCAGGAGGCAAAGAGCTGCGGGAAAACGATAACTTCTATATGGGAAGAGATTCCCTCTAATTCAATAAAGGCCATGGGATCCCCTTTCCTGCTTTTTTTCCCCTGATAGCTGCGCAGGATTCCTCCTATCCTTACCCTGCTTCCATCCTTTTCCTCTGGAAGGTCACGGACATTTATGCTAATGATTTCGGCAAGTTCTTCCCGGTAATCATCCAGAGGGTGACCGGTAAGGTAGAAACCGATGGTTTCTTTTTCCGCGCTAAGTATTTCCTGTTTGGGCCATTCCTCTATGTCGGGCAGGGGGATGGTATTGGATTTTTCCTGAACCTGCTGGTCCATGGCGGTAAACAGGGACATCTGGCCGCTTTCCCGGTTTCTCTGGATGGCCTGGGCCTGATCCATGGCCTGATCCAGAATGTTGGACAATTGGGACCTTTTGGCTCCCATGGAGTCAAAGGCCCCGGCTTTGATAAGGCTTTCAATCACCCTTTTGTTTACCTTGCGGGTATCGATTCTGGTACAGAAATCTCCCAGGGACTTGTAAGGTCCGTCCTTTTCTCTTTCCTCAATTATGGAATCCAGGGCGGCACCGCCGACATTCTTGACCGCGGCCAGGCCGAAACGGATGGCTTCATTTACAACGGTGAAGTCATAAAAACTCTCATTTATGTCCGGAGGCAGGACATCAATTTCATGAGCCTTGCATTCTTCGATATAAAGAACCACCTTGTCGGTATTGTTCATCTCGGAAGAAAGCAGGGCTGCCATGAACTGGGAAGGATAGTGGGCTTTCAGGTAGGCAGTCTGGTAGGCAATATAGGCGTAGGCGGCACTGTGGGACTTGTTGAAACCGTAGCCGGCGAACTTGGCCATCAGGTCAAAGAGACGGCCGGCCTTGTCTTCCGGGATGCTGTTTTTCCTGGCTCCATCCATGAATTTTTCCCGCTGTTTTTCCATTTCCTCCGGGATTTTTTTACCCATGGCCCTTCTAAGGATGTCGGCATCACCAAGGCTGTAGCCCGCGATAACGTTGGCTATCTTCATTACCTGTTCCTGATAGACAATGACCCCATGGGTCTCTTCAAGTATGGGCTCGAGCTGGGGCAGGAGATAGCGGGCCACTTTTCTCCCGTGCTTGGTTTCTATATAGTCGTTGACCATGCCGCTCTCCAGGGGGCCGGGCCGGTATAGGGCGACCAGAGCAACCATATCAGAGAATTGTTCCGGCTGCATCTTGGTAATAAGTTGACGCATGCCCGAACTCTCCAGTTGAAATACCCCCAGACTGTCTCCCCGGCAGAGCAGGTCGTAGGTTTTGCGGTCATTCATGGGAATTTTTTCGATATCAAGGGGAGAGGCCAGGTCGCTGTTGATCAGTTTAAGCGCCCGGTCTATAACGGTCAGGGTTTTGAGGCCCAGAAAATCGAACTTGATCAGTCCGGTCTTTTCGGTATGCTTCATGTCATACTGGGTAAGAACCTCGCCTCCCGGTCCCTTGCAGACCGGAAGATATTCCACCATGGGTTCGGGGGATATAACCACCCCGGCAGCATGTATGGAGGTATGACGCTGCAGGCCTTCCAGGACCTTGGCTATCTCCAGGAGATCGGCTACTTTTTCGTCCTGTTTCTGCAGACTGCGAAGTTGTGGTTCTTCTTCCAGGGCTTTTTTGACTGTAATATTCATCTGGTCGGGAACCATCTTAGCGATTTTGTCCACCTCCCCAAAAGGAATATCCAGAGCCCGGCCCACATCCCGGATAACCCCTTTGGCCTTCATGGAGCCGTAGGTTATGATCTGGACTACATGGGAATCTCCGCCGTACTTCTCATGAACATAGTTGTACACCTCCCCCCGTTTGTCCATGCAGAAGTCCACATCAAAATCAGGCATGGACATCCTTTCCACATTGAGAAAGCGTTCAAAGATGAGACCGTTGGGGATGGGATCGATGTTGGTAATTCCCATGGCATAGGCAACCAGGCTCCCCGCCCCTGAACCCCGGCCTGGACCGACAGGGATGTTCTGGTTTTTTGCCCAGATGATGAAGTCCGCTACGATCAGGAAATAGGCGGGAAAGCCCATATCCTTGATGACTTTCATTTCCCTTTCCAGGCGCTGGGCATAACCTTCTTCCTCTTCTTTAGAAAGATCTCTCATCTCCCTGATTTCTGCAAGCCTTTGCTTGAAGCCCCGGCGAACTTCCTTTTCAAAGAAAGAATCCACTGTTTCACCTTCCGGAACCGGGAAGTAAGGGAAGTGGTGCTGGCCGAACTCCAGCTCAAGATTGCAGCGGTCAGCTATTTCACGGGTGGTCTTCAAGGACTCCGGGGCCCAGGAAAAATCACGGGCCATTTCATCCGGACTTTTGAAGTAGAGCTGGTCAGAGTCTATACGGAATCTTTTGGGATCATTTATGGTCTTGCCGGTTTGAATACAGAGCAGAACTTCGTGGGCCTTGGCTTCCCCCGGATTTAAGTAGTGGCAGTCATTGGTGGCCACCAGAGGAATGCCCAGATCTTTGGAGAGTTCAGCGAGTCCCCGGTTTACCTTTTCCTGTTCCGGGATTCCGTTTGCCTGGATCTCCAGATACAGACGATCTCCAAAGATTTTCCGGAGTTCCAGGGCCTTGTCCCGGGCTCTGGTCATATCATCTTCCCTTGATATGGCTGCCGGAATTTCCCCTTTCAGGCAGGCGGTCATGCAGATCAGGCTGTCACTGTACTGGATCAGGAGTTCTTTATCTATTCTGGGCTTATAGTGGAAACCTTCAAGCTGGGCGATGGAAGCCAGCTTCATGAGGTTCTGGTATCCTTGATGGTCCATGGCCAGAAGCACTATATGGTGAGCGGCCTGGCCCGCACTCTTGGCACTTTTGTCAAAGCGGTCAGTGGGGGAAATATAGAATTCACAGCCCACAATCGGTTTTATTCCGACCTTCTTGGCTTTCAGATAGAAATCCAGGGCTCCGAACATGGCACCGTGGTCAGTAATGGCCACGGTATCCATTTCATACTCCTTACATTTGGCCAGGAGGTCGTCTACCCGGATAGCCCCGTCCAAGAGGCTGTATTGGGTATGAACATGCAGGTGTACAAAGTCAGACATGATTGTTTCAGCGTTTGATTTGATTTTCAGCTCCGTCTATTTTATTATTAGTGATTTTATTCTAACACTTACACCTTTAAATTTAAAAGTCTATTATTTGGATTTATAGCCGGTGCGGAATCAGAAATTCAGGAATTACGAGTGAGGTGTTTTTTATATTATATTGTTAATATAATCAAAACAAGCTGGATTTAATCCTTTACCGAATTATATTAATTATGATGGTAATTGGGATAACTATTTATAGCGGCTGATATATCAAGCTGATTTGGTTAATTCCACTGAAGTGGAAGGTCCTTATTTACTATCAGCTATTAAGGGATATAGACTTAAGATTTTAAACATGTTAGCTTTTCTATGATTATATAAGGCTTTTTGTATAAGGCTTTAATATCAGAAACAGTAAAATAGAGAGTCAGGATGAAGAAATTGTTGGAGGCTGTAAATCCTCTGAGTGCTTTGGCAAGAAAAAATAACCAACGCCCCTATGATCAGCTGGAAAAAGAGGTGGAGGAACTTCGCCGACAGAACCGGGAGATGACGGAACATTTGCATGAGGCGCAGTTCTTTGGTGACCTGATCGATGCCTCCAATGATGCTGTTTACATGGTTGATCCGGCTGCCGGCCGTTTTCTGGAAGTCAACAAGCAGGCCTGTAAGTTATTGGGTTACAGTCGCGAGGAGCTCCTGAACATGGATGTGTTTGACGTTGATTGTAATATCAAGACTCCAGAGGACTGGCAAAGTCATATTCAGCAACTTAAGGCAGAGAAATCCGTAATTTTGGAAAGTCTTCATCAGACCCGGAGTGGAGATACTTTTCCGGTCGAGATAAATACTAAACTGATTGAGCGTGACTCTGAGAGTTTTGTGGTTGGCATAGCCCGGGATATAAGGGAGCGGCGGCGGATAGAGGATAATCTTATTGAAGAAAAAAATAAATTAGAGGGCATCTTGGCTGCCTTGGGGGACGGCCTTACTGTTCAGGATACCAATTTCAAGATCCTTTATCAAAATCATGTCCACCGCCGGAAGCAGGGAGATCATCTCGGCGAGTACTGTTATAGGGCCTACCAGAACAGAACAGGGATATGTGAGGGCTGCCTGCTGGTCAAGTGCTTTGCCGACGGCCAGGTGCGCAGACGGGAGACCAGCGCCACTACGGAGAACGGAGTGATTCATATGGAGGTCTCTGCCAGTCCGGTCAGAGACGCTTACGGTAATATTGTGGCCGGAGTTGAGACTATCCGTGACATTACAGACCGTAAGAGCCTGGAAGCTCAACTGGTCCAGGCCCAGAAGATGGAGGCGGTGGGCAGGTTGACCAGCGGTATAGCCCATGACTTCAATAATCTGCTCAGCACTATTATGGGCTATAGCGATTTGATGCTGATGGATATAGCCGAAGGCGAAATCCCGGACATGGAGAAGAGTAAAAAGGAGCTTGAAGCCATCCATGAGGCCGGGGAAAAGGCGACCACTCTTACCAGGCAGCTTCTGGCCTTCAGCCGTAAACAGGCTCTGGAACTGCAGGTTGTTGATCTCAACCAGATTATAGAGAATATTACCAGGGTCCTCAGCCGGCTTATTGGCGAGGATATAAATCTTGAGCTGAATTTGCAGCCAGGACTCGGTAATATCAAGGCCGACCCTGGTCAGATTGAGCAGATTTTAATGAATCTGACGATTAATGCCCGGGATGCCATGCCTCAAGGAGGCAGTCTGTATATCGAAAGCGGTAGGATAACAATCGATGAGGAATATGCCAACCGGCATGAAGGAATTACTCCCGGTCCTTATGCCGCTCTTATTATTACTGATACCGGTGAAGGAATCTTAAAAGAAGACCAGCCAAATATATTCGATCCCTTCTTTACCACCAAACCCACAGGTAAAGGCACCGGCCTGGGGTTGGCCACGGTCCACGGGATTGTCAAGCAGCACGGAGGACATGTCTTTGTCTACAGTGAGCCCGGGAAGGGGACCACTTTCAAAATCATGTTCCGGGAAACGGCTGGAGAGGCTGAGGAATACGGGCAAAGCGAGCAGACCGCTGTTACCCTGCAGGGCAAAGAAAAGATCCTGGTGGTTGATGATGAGTCTGCCATTAGGAAACTTGTCCTGGACATCTTGCGGCCTCTGGGATTCGAACTTTTGGAAGCCGGAAGCGGAGAGGAAGCACTGAATATCTGCCGGGAGATGGAGGAACCTCCGGCTTTACTGTTGACCGACCTTATAATGACTGATATGGATGGCCGCAAGCTGGCTGAGCAGTTATCCTCCCTCCATCCTGAAATCAAGATCATTTTCATGTCCGGTTATACTGATAATATTATTGTTGAGGGAGGGGAGCTTAAGGCCGGAGTGAATTATTTGGCCAAACCGATCATCCCTTCAGATCTTATAAGTAAATTAAAAAACGTTCTTGGACGCCCTTGATCTTTCAGCTGACCGATAATTTGATATTTCCTCCACCCGAACTTGCCAGTGAAGAGGGTCTGCTGGCTGTGGGAGGAGATCTGAGCGTAGAGAGGCTTGTTCTTGCCTATTCCAGGGGAATTTTTCCCTGGTACGGTCCCGGAGATCCGATTCTCTGGTGGTCCCCTGATCCCCGGCTGATTCTGGAACCGGCAGGTATGCATGTGCCTGGAAGGCTGGCCAGAACTATCCGGCAGGGTGTTTTTCAAGTGACTTTTAACACCTCGTTTCCGGAAGTGATCAAGGCATGTGCTTCCACTCCCCGACGGGGGCAAGTCGGTACCTGGATCGGGGAAGAAATGATAGAGGCGTATCAGCGGCTTTATGAAACCGGTTATGTTTATTCTGTGGAAAGCTGGCAGAAGGGGGAACTGGTTGGTGGTCTTTACGGGGTGTGCCTCGGCAAGGTTTTTTTTGGCGAGTCAATGTTCAGTCTTGTTTCCGACAGTTCCAAGGTGGCTCTGGCCCATCTGGCCCGGTGGCTGCAGGACTGGAATTTTGATATGATTGATTGCCAGATGAAAACCGAGCACCTGATGCGGCTTGGAGCCCGGGAAATAACGGGCAGGGAGTTCCGACAGAGGCTTACCCGGTCTGTTCGGCCATCTTTTGACGACCGTATCTAAGGGAACGTTATGGTAAAAGGTAAAATGACCGAGTTATTCATGACTGTACCTTCAGTCTGTGGTAAGGACAGTGTCGAAGCATCCACCGGCAGCGGAAGGCCTATGCCGTGCAGTGCAGATCATTAAAGAATTCGTCGATTATTTCTTCCATATTATTGTATAATTCATCCGGATAGTTTATTGATTCCTCTCTCTCGAGAAGCTCTTCCATGTTGAATGTGGGATAATCTTCTTCTGATATGGAATAGATACCGATGCTGCCCACCAGGTAGTTAGCCAGGAATACCGCCATCTTGATGCCGTTTTCTCCATGTTTTTCAGGAGATGTATGGTGGCTGCCCACCGCCTCAATGATATTCTCCGGCAGGCGCCATTTCTTAAGGAGTTCCCGGCCGACTCTGGCATGATTTGTTCCCAGAAGATTTTCTTCCAGCACTATTTCACTGCTGAATTCTTTTTTCTTGTCAGAATCCAGGTCGGATATTGCTATCTGAAGAGGCCGGTTCAGCAACACCTTGCCGATATCATGAAGCAGGGCTGCGGTATAAGCTGAATTTTTATCCTCAACGCCTGAATATCTGCAGATTATTCTGGCGAGGATCGCAGTGGCATAGGAGTGATACCATAAGTCCTCGGGTTTAAGATTGTAGGCCTGCTGTGGTGAACTCAGCAATCCGGAGGCTGCACCGGTAATTGCCAGAATCTGTACGGTTTCCAGACCGAGCCTTATCAGGATCTCGTGAATCGAGGAAAAACTGCTGTTAAGACCGAAGTAAGCAGAGTTGGCCAGGCGCATCATATTGGCGGTAAGATTGGGATCTTTTTCAATTTTGGCAGCCAGGGTCGGGAAGTGGCATTCAAGATTATGAGCCATGTTAAGTACTTCCAGGGCAATATTAGGTCTGGGTACCAGATTTTTTACATTTTCTGTATACTTGGATTCTATTGATGCCATTGTTAGGTTCCCTTGTGGGATTTTATTAGAGATATAATAAAAGAGTACTTCAAAAAAACGTCCGATCAATCATTCGAATAAATCAAACCAGTAAAGTTAATAAAATGCAACTTAGTTGACAAAGATTTTTTTTTATATAAACTTTGCGGAATTATTATCAGTAGCCAACGGTAGGATAAACTGTAAACCGAAAAACAGAAACTAACAATCCTTAAACAGGAGACTGGGCAAGGGCACTCTTGTGACTGTCCTTTGAACCAATTAACTCATAAAGGCGGTTTTATAGATGGTGGAGGGAAAGTCGCGTCCGGTATGGGGAAGTAAATTAGGTTTTTTGCTTGCTGCAATAGGTTCCGCCGTAGGGCTTGGTAATATATGGCGCTTCAGTTATACCGCCTTTGAACACGGTGGCGGCGCCTTCCTTCTTCCCTATTTCATAGCCCTGATAGTTGCCGGAATCCCTTTACTTATTCTGGAGTACGTTCTGGGACACCGGGAAAGAGGAGCCTCCCCCCTGGCCTTTGCCAGAGTAAACCGGAAGATGGAATGGGTGGGCTGGTGGATGCCGGTGATTGCTTTATTCGGTATAATGCTCTACTATTCTGTAGTAATGGGCTGGTGTCTCAATTATTTTTTCTTCTCATTCAATCTTTCCTGGGGACCTGATCCCCAGAGTTTTTTCTTTGAGTCCTTCCTGCAGCTGACAGACTCTCCCCTGGATCTCGGAGGTGTTCGGCTTCCTATTATTTCAGCGACCTTTTTTATCTGGTTTACCTGCTGGGCCATCTGTTACCGGGAAATCAATCACGGCATAGAAAAGGCCTGCACTTTTTTCATGCCTCTTCTGTTTATACTTACTATTATCCTGGTGGGCTGGACCGTTACTCTGGAAGGGGCAGCCCCGGCCATTAAAGAGTTTTACTTAAAACCGGACTGGGATAAGATCAACATCATCAAGAACTTTTCAGATCCGGCGGTCTGGAACGTCTGGGGGGCTGCTTTCGGCCAGATCTTTTTCACCCTTTCTCTGGGATTCGGCATAATGATTACTTATGCCAGTTATCTGCCCAGAAAAACGGATCTGGTGGGCAGTGCCCTGTGGATGTCAGTGGTCAACTGTCTTTATTCCTTTATCGCCGGATTTGCCGTATTCGGGATTGTCGGTTTCATGGCCTCTGCCAAGGGAGTACCTTTTGACCAGGTAATAAAAGGGGGACCGCAGCTTGCCTTTGTCGTCTATCCCGAGGCTATCCGCCAACTGCCTTTTGGGCAGGAACTATTCGGTGCCATTTTTTTCCTGGTGCTTCTTGTAGCCGGTCTTTCTTCGGGGATTTCTTTGGTTGAGTCCTTCACCTGTTCCCTTATGGATAAGTTCTCCTGGCCCCGCAAAAAAGTGGTAAGTGCAATCTGTCTGCTGGGTTTCACCGGCAGTATCATATTCACCACCAGAGGAGGGCTTTTAATCCTGGATATCGTCGATCATTTTGTCACCAATTACGGTCTGGTCATGGCCGGAGTACTGGAGTGCTTCCTGGTGGGATGGCTCCTTAAGGTACAGAATGCCAGGGCCCATATTGCTCGGGCCGGGGGTAAGAGGGTCCCCTTCTTCTGGGATATCTGCGTCCGGTATGTTACTCCCCTCCTGCTCCTTATTCTTATAGGAAAATCGGTAATCGGAGAACTTGCCTCCCCATATGGCGGCTATTCAACCGACGCCCTTATTCTCTACGGTGTAGACTGGATAATGCTTACCATAGCAGTGGCGATAGTTTTCACTTTTTATCCCTGGCGCCCGGAAAAATTGAGACGACATCATCGTACATCGGACGAACATCTTCTGACCTGAAAATCGTTACTTGTCAGTTTTCTGTTTAGAAGCAGAGATCAAGATACTGAACTAATAGCTTATAACCAATTCAACCAAGGTAGTTTTGCATGGAGAAAATTAAAACCGGTGTCATCGGCGTGGGATATCTGGGCCGTATACATTCAGGTAAATATGCGGCCATGGCGGACGTTGATCTGATCGGCGTCGCAGATGCCTCTATGGAGACAGCAAAGGCGGTAGCCAGCCAGTATAATACCACCGCTTTCAACGATTACCTCGAATTGCTGGATCAGGTGGATGCAGTCAGCGTGGTGGTCCCCACTTCCCTCCATTACCAGATAGCCGCGGCCTGCTTCGAAAGAGATGTGGATGTTATGCTGGAAAAGCCGATGACCCGCACCCTGGATGAGGCAGATGAACTGGTAAGGATTTCTGAGGCAAAAGGTCTTATTCTCCAGGTTGGCCATCTGGAGCGTTTCAATCCGGCGATTGTCGCTATGGAAGATTATCTGACCTGTCCGGTTTTCGTTGAATCCCGGCGGGTGCACCGATTCAATCCCCGGGGAGCTGATGTGGATGTAATCCTTGACCTGATGATTCATGATATAGATATAATCCTCAGTATCGCACTTCATCCCTTAAAGGAGATTCGTACTATCGGAACCAGCGTGGTAACCGACTATACGGATGTTGCCAATGCTCAGCTTACTTTCGCAGACGGCTGTACTGCCAATGTGACTGTGAGCAGGGTGGATCAGGATAATGTCCGCAGCCTCCGCGTATTTCAGCCGGGAAGTTCCATTTCGGTTAATTATGCCGCCAAGGAGATTACTGTTATCAAAAGGAAAAATGGTCTGACCGAACATGGTATACCGACGGAAGAAATTAACAATTTCTGTTTTACCGAACAGGATGCTTTGGCTGATGAGCTGAGTCATTTCATAAAATGCGTGCGGCTGCGTCAGACCCCTCTGGTTTCCGGCCGGGAGGGGCGAAGAGCCTTGAAAGTGGCCCTGCAGATAATAGATCAGATAAGGGCCCACCGCCGCGATCATAAGGACCTGCTTTGTCGGGAATAGTGTCATGAAAGGACCCGGAATCATGATTCTGGCCGGGGAAGCCTCCGGCGATATGCACGGCGCCGGGCTTGTGTCAGCTATGCAGGAGCTTAAGCCGGGTCTTGAGTTTTGCGGCATGGGAGGCGAGAAGATGCGCCGGGCCGGGGTTGATACTCAGGTGGATGCGAGAGAGATGTCCATCGTCGGCCTGGTAGAGATTTTCAGCCAGCTGCCGACTATTTACAAGGCCCGTCACCTTCTTCTGAACTCTCTTCAGCAAAGGCCCCCTGATCTTCTTATCCTTATCGATTTTCCTGATTTTAATCTGATGATAGCCGGGAAAGCCAAAAAACTGGGGGTCCCTGTCTTGTACTATATCCCCCCTCAGGTCTGGGCCTGGCGCAGCGGCAGAGCAAAGAAGATAGCCCGGCTGGTAGACGAGATTGCCGTAATCCTGCCTTTTGAGGAAGAATTTTATAAGAGTTACGGCATTCCTGCTCACTTTGTGGGCCATCCTTTGATGGAGACGGTCAGAACCTCCCTCTCTCCCCGGGAATTCCGGCAGGAACACGATATCCCGGATGAAAATCTTCTGATCGGTATTCTGCCGGGAAGCAGGAGGAAAGAGATCGCTGCCATGCTTCCGCTTTTTCTGGAAAGCGGAGAGAGACTTAGTTCGAAATATGACCGGGTCTCTTTTGTCTTGCCCCGGGCTTCAACCGTGACCGCAGCCTGTCTGGAAGAAGCGGGTCTGGCTTCCACCTCCCTTGATGTCAAGGTTATTGAAGAGGATCATTATACTATGATGGCGGCCTGTGATCTGGCCCTTGCCGCTTCAGGAACCGTCACTCTGGAGCTTGCCATCCTCGGGGTGCCCATGGTTGTTGCCTATCGGCTCTCTCCTCTCACTCACTTCATTGGCAAGAAAATGGCGACAGTAACCTTTGCTTCCCTGGTCAACCTGGTAGCCGACCGGGAGGTCGTCCCTGAATACCTTCAGGAAGAGGCTGTTCCTGATAATCTTGCCGGGGCCCTGGATAAATTACGACCGGGAGAACCGGCCCGAAAAAAGATGACCGCCGATCTCGAGGGGGTCAGAAATAAGTTGGGCGGCCCCGGGGCTTCCTGCAAAGCAGCCCGTCTGGCTTTGGAATTGCTCAAAAAAAGGGGCTGATATCTGTCTTCTGTATGCTATTTGATCTTTTATGCCAGTATCATTACTAATCATTTTTGTTTTTTCGACGGAAAAGGCTGAAGAGGCTGCCTGTTTGTCAGGCGGCTGGAATAAAACCAAAAGGTTTTGCTTGAGGGCCGCTTATTATATGGAGTTCTTGCCGGAAAGGGGATGGGAATGTAAAATATACTTAATTGAGTGGCAGGATCGGTAGTCAATTATAGGGATTGGCAGGCAATGCGGGCCCAGCTATTAAAAAAAACATGCCCCAGCATCCTGGAAAACAGAGAGCCTCTTGCTCTGGTGGAGTTGGAAGAGCCATGCCCTGATGAAGATGAGGTGCTTATCAGGGTGTCTGCCTGTGGAGTATGCCATACTGAACTGGATGAAATTGAAAACAGAACGCCTCCCCCTGTTCTGCCGGTAATCCCTGGACATCAAGTCGTGGGAGTTGTTCACCAAAAAGGGAGACAGGTTTCAGGACTTAACTGTGGCGACCGGGTGGGAGCAGCCTGGATCTACTCAGCTTGTGGTCGCTGCAGCCTTTGTCTTTCCGGACGGGAAAATCTCTGCCACAGCTTTCAGGCCACGGGCAGGGATGTTAATGGCGGTTATGCTGAATATATGAAAATACCGGCCCGGTTTGTTTACCGTATCCCGGAATACTTTTCTGATGTCAAAGCCGCCCCGTTGCTCTGCGCCGGGGCTATAGGCTACCGCTCCCTGCGCCTGACCGGCATAAAAGATGGTCAGAGACTGGGCCTGGTCGGCTTCGGGGCTTCTGCCCATATCGTTCTTAAGGTGGTCAGGTTTAAATTTCCCAATACCGAAGTCTATATTTTTGCCCGGAATAAGAG
>JBKHJR010000009.1:0-51184 GCA_046537975.1 Desulfurivibrionaceae bacterium | reverse complement strand
CAAAGAGCTAAAAGCAGCATAGAATTTTGGTGTCCGCTATTGACGACCGACCCCACAGCAGGCTTAAGCACAATTAGTACACTTCCCCCCTTAAAGCTGAGTCCCCTCAATGCCAAGTCAACAGGCAGTTGCCCCCACTTAAGTATCCGTACATAAATAAGTACGGTGCCTGTGCAACAATATTCCACCTATAATCCCAATATAATCCTTAAAGTGGAATTATTCTTCATATCACTACGCCAACCAGCGGAGAATAAACAGAAGTTCCCATCAATTTTTCAATGATTACAGCCAGTAAGATTTTTATCTTTTTTGAGCAGACAATGGAATAATTGTTGCAAATATCTTTTAGATAAATTGAAAGCAACTACCTAAAAATCACAAGCAAAAGCCAATCCCGGCGCAGGCCGGGGGCGGGAAGCCACGAATCTTGGAAAGGCGGGCGGGTTGCGTTGTGAAACGATTTCCACATCGGTCGATCCGCCCTGGTTATTTCAAGATAACCAAGAAATCAAACCTTCAGGAGGGGGAAAATCATGTCTGATAATCGCGATCCACCGGGTATTTCCTGAAACAGCAATAAAGACCACAGGGAACCAACAAGACTTTAAAAAAATTGATTAAAAAAAGAGGAATCGCCATGAAACGAAAAATAATTACAGTCTTAGCTTGCTTATCTTTTTTAGCCACTCCGGCTTTCGCTTTAAACGTGCAGCTTGATGCGGGCAATGAAGGCTATACAGGTACCGATTTTGACGCTGACACCTTAACTGACCCATGGGATGAGGCATCTATTCGTGCCGACACTGCAACCACGCAGTTCGATGACGATGGCGACGGAGAAGTAAGTGTGGGAGACAGTTTTACAGACAGCGGACACGCCAAGTGGATAGGTTATAACTTTCTACCCGGTACCGACTCGGACTCGGAAGGCCTCGATGATGCAGGCGGTTATGATGTCACTGTAGAGTGGGACAACTTAACCGGTTATGTAGACCAAATATCAGGAGAGAATAATACCAACCACAATACTGTATACACCGGCGGGAGCTTTGATTTTTATTTCGATCCCACCCATGATACAGACTTTGGCGATACGACAAGGCCCAGTGACGATACAGGTTTCGATAGCGGAGGTGGAGACGAAGCTCATATGATGACCATCAGTTCATTAACCGGCACAGGGACCAATACCTTCGATGCCGATGGCGATTTTCAACAGGGCTCGTCTCAGTTCCTCGGCCAGATAACCTTCCTCGAAGAGGGATATCTTCAAGAGTATCCAAGCGGGTTGGATCTGAATAATTACATATCCCTTAACTGGTTATTCAGCGAACTGAACCAGAACACTCAATCCGGGGGTATCATCCAAGAAGATACGGGTCAGGAGAATGAACTTTTTACAGTTTATTCCCGGCATGACGGCAGCATGAGTTTTGAGGTCATCCCGGAACCCACCACCCTGCTTCTCTTCGGCACTGGCTTGATAGGTTTAGCCGGATTCGGAAGAAGGAAATTCTTCAAGAAGAATTAATAATTAATTTAATTTCTTCGCAGGTAAAAGGCGCCGTTGAATCGGCGCCTTTTTTATTGCCTCTTTCTTCCCAGAATGAGTATCGAGGGCAGGATAAGGATATCGCTGACCAGGGCAAAAATCATGATCAGGGCGCTGAGAAACCCAAACTGTACCGTAGGAACGAAATGGGAAAAGACCAGTATACCGAATCCTCCCACCAGGATGAGCGAAGTGGTGCATATAGGCACGCCTTTAATCCGCATCGCTCTCAGGGCAGCCTCGCCGACACCTTTCCCTCCCCCTCTCTCCCTTTGATACTGAATCAGATAATGGATTGTGTCATCCACCGCGATACCGATAGCCACGGCAGCGATGATGGCGGTAGCGGTATTGAGAGGAATCCCCATAAAACCCATCACTCCCAGGTTGAAGAGAATGGGCAGCGAATTGGGGATCAAGGAGAGCAGACCGAGCTTAAAGGAGCGAAAAACCACAAACAGGACCAAAAAAATTATCACAAATGCCGTTGCCAGGGTTGAAATCTGGCTTTCCACAATACGGTCCAACAGTTTGTTTACCAGGAAAGTCTTACCGGTCACCCGGATATCCAAATCTGTATCCGGAAACTGTTTATGAACAAAATTTTCCAGATCGCGGATAAGGGTTTGCAGTTGCCTTGAGTTATGCTCGGTAACCCTGGCTGATATCCTGGCCCAATTGTAATCCTGATTGACGAAGTTGAACATTTCATCTCCGCCATAGATAAACAGATACTGGGCGATCATCTGCCTGGAATCCGGAATTCTGAAGTAATCCGGATCTTCGTTGTGAAAGGACTTGTTCATCTGCTTCAGGAAAGTGGTCATTGACATGATCTTGGTAACCGCTTCCTGTTTTCCAAGATAATCAACAATTTTCTCCATAACTTTTAGTTTTGCTGGACTTAAGAAACTATCCACGTCCTTACCTTGGAGCGACACCTCAAGAGTATTGACTCCACCGAGTTCGCGGTCCACAAAACGGGCGTCTTTATAAACCTTTGTATCCTGACGGAAATAATTAATTAAATCAGTTTCCACCTCCACCCTGGTCGCTCCGATAACAGCAGCAATGACCATTAAAAAAGACAATATACACACAACATAACGAATGCGGGGTATTGCATCCCCCAATCTGGCAATTGACCTGTCCAGGATGGAATCAGGACTTTTAAATGGAGCTTTAAGTGACCTGGAATTCCGGAAAAAATAGATTCCAACAGGAATAAGAGACATGGTCAGGACAAACTCAATAAGCATCCCGCTGGCTGCTGCCAGCCCAAAGTGACGAATGGGAGGGATTTCGCTCAGAGACAGCGAGGCGAAACCTATGGCCGTGGTCAAACTGGTCAAAAAGCAGGGCGCCCAAAGTCTTTTTAAAGTATTCTGCATAACGAACGTGACCGGTTGATTCGTGCGGTCCTGCTTTAAAAAATCTGAAAATAAATGGATAGAGTCTGATACCGCCAGGGCCATGATCAGGGGAGACAGAATCGAGGTCATGGGACTCATGGCTCCGCCTACAAGGTAAAGAGCAGCCATGGTCCATAGGAGGCAGAAAGAAACAGTGATGATAGAGATGATCATGGGCACTACCCGCCGCAGAAACACCAGCAGCAGGATGACTATCATGAGGTAGGTCAGGGGCATGAATAACGCCATATCCTCATTCATGAAACCGCTCATATTAACATCTGTTACCACCCAACTGGCCAGATGGAACGAGTCTTTACCCATGGTCTTTTGATCAGCTAAAACATCCTTGATTTTTTGAAGCAAGCGGGAGTCATAGGCCTCATCCCCGGAATGCGCCTTGGTCCGGAGAAGAAAGATGGCAGCCTTGCCCTTCTGAAAAACTATATTTTGATTTATAAGGGGATTGGCCAGGGCTTGAATTTTTATGGATTCGAGGGCCTCCGTATCCTCAGGGATATCTCCGATTAGAGGGCGGACAATAAAATTGGAATCAGTCCCCTGAATATGCTCCACATTGGTAAGGCTGACCACTTCCTTGACTTCATCAATATTTTCAAGCTGTTCAGTTAGGGACTCTATGGCCCTGAGAATTGGAGCTGAAAAAAGATCTTCCTGTTTAAATCCAATGACTACAAACTCATCCTCACCGAATTCCTGCTTAAACTTATTATAAAAATGGAGATCGGGATCATCTTCAATAATGAGTGATTCAACCGAAGTTTCAACCGGGAGTCTGGAATACAGGAAACCGCACCCTATTGAAACAATCAGGATCAATGCGAGCAGGGTTCTTGGATAGTGGAAGATAAATTTAATGTATTTTTGCATAGTCTCAGTTCAGGATGAAAATAAATACAGGAAAATTTAGCTGTCTTGAAGGATAAAACGTTTGATTATAAATTTCTTAAGCCTTTGAATCGGATTTCTGTTACCCAGCCAGAGGTAACCTTTTGCATATTTCTGCAAATAGGGATCAAACTGAGAATAATGAGGCACCCCTTTGGAACCGCGCTTGCCCAGAATAAGCCTGATTGCCTCGGTGGCAGCCACACCTGCACACAATTGACAGGCAATAATTGATGACGGGCCGGTCCTGTTTTTTAAACTCACTTTTGACCTGTCCGTGTATTTAATATGTAATCCTTTGGGGGCAAGTCCCAAGGCGTAGTGCAGATATTTATCCTCCTCTGAAAGACTATCACTGATATCAAAAAAATCATCGAACCCCATTCCTTTGTCTGGGAGAAAAACAAGGAGAGCCGAAGTAAAACCCAGTGGTCCGGCGGTAACTACGGGAATACCCGATTCCCTGGCCATATTGAAAATCCTGCGCCGGATATCGATCTCGAAGAAGTCAACTCCGTCTACTACTACATCAACTCCCTGTAAGAACCGTTCTATATTTTCCGAAGTTACCCCTTCCGGGAAATCATTTATCTTCAGAAAAGGATTAACGGCTAAAGCCTCTTCGATCATGGTTTCAATTTTGGGCTTGTTGAAGGTGGGGACTTTGGCTCCGTATTGACGATTCACATTAACTGCTGAAAAGGTGTCAAAATCAGCAAGATGAAAGCTACCGACTCCCATACGAACCAAGGTCATCAGATGAATACCCCCTACACCTCCCATGCCAGGCACAGCCACTGTCGCTTTTTGCAAAAGATTCTGCTCTTCTTCAGTTATCAGTCCAATATTCCGGGCAAAAGCATGTTTTTGATAAGAGGCCTGATCACCATACCCTAATTCCCTGAGCCTGGCTCTGTAATTTTCTGCAATCATAGTTATTTTTTCAATTACCTGAATTTAAGGTTCCTGTATATTTTCCTTGCCGGAAAAGGCTGGCCATGGGAAGGGTATAAGATCTCGGCTCCTTTATTAATCAGGGCGGTCAGACTGGCCTGAGCCTGAAAAATATCTTCGGCAAATACCGGCGGGCCGGGACGTAAAGTCAGAGGGAATGCATTCATGACCAAATCACCGACAAAGGCCTCACCCGTATCCAGAAGAATGCTGACTGAGCCCTTTGAATGACCGGGGGTATGGATAACTTTTCCAGGGACACCATAAGCGGACAAATTAAAGTCATTACTATCCAGAACGATGTCCACTTCGGTATTATGGCACTGAAAATCGGAAGAAAGAACTTTTATTAATTTAACCAAAAAGGAACCCCAGAAATTTACCCCGGGAGGGATAGAAACTGTCCCTTTTTCAATATAATCTCTTTCACTTTCGTGAATAGCTATTTCGGCTCCGGTAAGTTTTTTAATATCCGCGGCAGTACCAATATGGTCAATATGACCATGAGTGGCTATGAGCAATTTAATTGCTTCCGGAATAATATCCAATGCATTCAGGTGCTTGACAAAAGAATCAATTTTTCCCGGCGGGCCTCCGTCAACCATAATGATATCCAAGCCTTCCAGGATATAACAGTTAGTGAATCCAAGTCTGATTTGATGGACTTTGACCATTATAAAGGATTTTTTATTTAAGTTGTTGAAATCGCGTGATATAGGAAGAATGAAAAATTTTTCTTGTTGATCTCTTAGTAGGTATACCAAACCGCTTGTTCAGGATTACTCAAGATTCAAACCAGGATACCAGAAATTCAGGACTTTTTTCTGCTCCGGAGTAATATCTGCCACTATACCGGGATCAGTCTCGATAAAATGCCGCACCTGCTGGGCTGTAAGAATGGCCGGCCTGGTTGGGCATCCCTTTTCCCTGGAGTTGATATCCGTCCCCGGGGGCTGGCCGGTCATAAAATAGAAATAGGAATCAAATGGAGTATCAAACTCCATCCTTCGACAGATCTCCTCCATCTGTTTTCTGGCAGCTTTATCCTCCATCTTGCCCCGCAGGCCTATGGCCGGGGCGTCTACCCTGGGATAATGCCTCTCCGGCCCCAACTTCTTGAAAGGGAAAAGCCCCCTGTAGTACCGCTTATGACGGGGATTGACTGCGATACAGACATCATCCACTCCCCTATATCTCGAGTACCGGTACATGGTCTGCACCAGATAGAGAAAGATGTTCTTCCAGCGATGCTCCCTGGGAGTGGCCAAAGCAGAGAGTTCAACCAGGCAGTGGCCCTGGCGGCGCAGCTCGTCCAGCTCTTTTTTGTAAATAGCATCCATGGGGAGGCCGAACTCCGGAGTATCAAATATAATGGTAAGATTGGAGATAACTGTAAGATAAGATTTGGCAATAACATGAATGGTCTGGGGCAGCAGGGAATAGATACTGTAAAGCATCTCGTGGTGTTTGGTCTCCGGAACAAAGCCTTTCTGCAGATAGACTTGATAAACCAGAGAAAAAGCCTGGGCCAGTTCTTCCCGGTTTTCGGCAAATTTCACCGAAGGCCGGTCTAAATCACGAAGTCTGTAATTTTTCAACCCTGAACGCCTGATGCGCAGGGTACGGCGGCGCTCACCGTTCCGGGGATAGACCTTCTCTCCCGGGTCGTCCGGAACTTTACCTGTTTTTATTTGCATGACCAACGGCCTCGTTTTACAACGATCCTGAATTAAACGTACCAATTATGTTGTATATTCTAAGTCATTCGGGGTTGCAAAACTGAAGCCAGCAGATCGAATACAACCAGAAAAATGGACGTTCAATTCACTCTTCATCATTCTTCATCATTTGGAGAAATATAATTAGAATTATAACCCGTACTTATCAATTTTCCATGCTAAACCCAGAAGAGGGTGAAACTCTGTCACCATCTTCTCCATAGAACTATTATTAAAACAGGTATCCTATTTTTTAGGTTAGTAAACCCAAAAAAGTTTAGCAAGCTTATTCTAAAAACTTTATTGACAGGTACTTAAAAGCCATCTAAAATTTATTAAATATAGTAAAAACTAAAAATTCAGATCCCTATGCCGGATCAGAGGCTTTTATCAGATGATCCAGTAGGAGAAATTATGCCCGGCTCCACAATACTCGTAATTGATGACGATAGCACGATCAGAAAGATCATGGAAGAATATCTTGAACAGGTAGGCTTCCGGGTTTTATCCGCCGCTGACGGCTTAGAAGGGCTGGACATGATCAGGCAGGAGAATTATGATCTGGTGGTTCTGGATGTGCACCTCCCCTATGTGAGCGGCATTGGGCTGATTAAGATAGCAAGAGAAAAAACTCCTGGAATCCCGGTTATCTGCATCACCGGCTACGGTTACCATCCTGAGCAGATTGCCGAAGAAGAAAAGGCGGACATTGTTCTGGCCAAGCCTGTCCCTTTGGACGAATTGGCTGAAAATATCAAAAAACTGCTAAACAACACTAACTAAATGATGAATTTTCCAGAGCCTGTTATCATCGGGGCCAGCCCGCCCATTAAAAAGGTCCTCCAGATAACACGTAAAGTAAGCGATCTTGATCTCAACGTCTTGATTACCGGGGAAAGCGGGGTAGGCAAGGAGTTGATCGCCCGTTCTCTGCATTATCATTCCAGGAGAAAGGACAGTCCTTTTGTCAAGGTCAACAGTGCAGCCCTTCCTTCCGAACTTCTGGAATCAGAACTATTCGGTTTTGAAAAGGGGGCCTTTACCGGAGCGGACCAGGCCAAAACCGGAAAGTTTGAGCTGGCCGGGAAAGGGTCCATTTTTCTTGACGAAATCGGGGAACTGCCCTTTTTCATGCAATCCAAACTACTCCAGATAATCCAGGACCGGGAATATTACCGGGTGGGAGGTCACAAGCCCTTAGAGGTAAAAGCCAGAATCATCGCTGCAACAAACCTGGATCTGGACCCCGAAAACAGCCCGGAAAGTTTCAGAAGAGACCTCTTCTACCGTCTGAGTACAATTTCCATCCATATTCCTCCGCTCAGAGAGAGGAAGGAGGACATTATCCCCCTGGTCGAGTATTTCAATGACTACCTGCACCAGGAAAAAAAACTGCCCAAAACCGAGATCCCCGAAGATTTGATGGAAATATTTAAAGAATATCACTGGCCCGGCAATGTCCGGGAACTGATCAATTATCTGCAGAGATACAGTGTCTTCAGTGACAGCCAGGAAATAAAGAAAACAATATGGGCCAATCAGGGTAAGACCGCTAAACAGGACAACAGGGACAGTTCACAAGCCAGCCGGGACAAGAAAGATTTCGATCTTGACCAGGATTTTCTTAATCAAAATACCCTCGACACCAATAATTTCCCTTCATTAAGGGAAGTCAGGAACCGGGTGGTCAAACAGGTGGAAAAGAATATAATCGAAAATGTGCTGCGGGAGACGAACTGGAACCGGAAAGAAGCTTCCAGGATTCTCAAGATCAGCTACAGGGCCCTCCTCTACAAAATTAAGGAGCTGAAGGTAAATAAATAGGAAACGCCTGATGTCGATCGATCAGTAAGAGGATATTCCTATACAGCATTCTAACCCCGTCCCACCCCATAATAGATGAAGCCGGCCTTTTTCATCTGCTCCGGCTGATAGACATTGCGCAGATCCACAAAGACCGGAGATTTCAGACGGCTCTTGACTTCTTCGAGATCCAGGGCCCGATACTGGTTCCATTCCGTAAAAAGCACCACGGCATCGGCATCGTCGCAGGCCTCATAGGCATTATTCACATAATTGAATTCCGGAAACATTTCAGCAGCGGCCTCCATGCCCTGGGGATCATGGACCTGGAGGCGGGCTCCCTTCTCCAGAAGCGGCGGCAGGACAGTGAGAGCCGGGGCCTCACGCAGGTCATCGGTTTCCGGTTTAAAAGTAAGTCCCAGAACGCCGATGGTCTTGCCCGCCTCGCTGCCGCCCAAGGCATCCCTTATTTTCTTTACCATCCTCGCCTTCTGGGCCGCATTTATCTCCACAGCCGCCTCCACTGAACGTGAGGCCACACCGTGTTCCTGGGCTATCCTGAGCAAGGCCACGGTATCCTTGGGGAAACAGGATCCCCCGTAACCTGGACCGGGATGGAGAAACTTGGAACCGATCCTGCCGTCCAGACCCACTGCCTGGGCCAGATCTATGGCATCAGCTCCCACCTCCTCGCATATGTTGGCCATCTCATTGATAAAGGAGACCTTCATTGCTAAAAAGGCATTGGAGGCATACTTTATCAGCTCGGCGGTTTCCGGACTTGTAAAGACAAAAGGTACGGATATAAGGTAGAGGGGATTGTAGACTTCCTTCATCACCTCCACTGCCCGATCCGAATCAGCCCCGATTACCACCCGGTCCGGACGCATGAAATCATTGATAGCAGCACCTTCCCGCAGAAACTCGGGATTGGACACCACCTCCACTTCAACATCAGGATTTTCCTCCCCGATAATCCGGGATACCTGGCGGGCCGTTCCCACCGGCACCGTGCTCTTGTCTATAACCACGGTATAATCCCGGAGATGACCGGCAACTTCCCGTGCCGCTCCATAGACATAGGTCAGATCAGCATAACCGTCACCCCGCCGGGAAGATGGAGTACCCACCGCCAGGAAAACCGCCCGCGCCCCGGCCAGGCTGGATTCCAGATCTTCTGTGAACTGCAGTCTGCCTTCTCGGGAATTTTTGGCCACCAGAGTTTCCAGGCCCGGCTCGTATATGGGAATCTCACCCCTTTTAAGACGATCCATCCTGTCTCCGTCTTTATCCATACAGGTTACGTGGTGGCCCAATTCTGCCAGGCAGGCCCCGGTTACCAGACCGACATAGCCGGTCCCTATCATGGCTATCTTCATAATTCTCAGATGTTAGATTTTTAAGGAGTTGAATGTTTCCGCAGGTTCGGAATTCAGACCAGAGACCGTAGGAGCTAAAAACACAACCAATCAGCCTTGGGGATGATAATAAGATTGATACCATTCTGCAAATTTTTTAAGCCCTTCTTCTATGGGAGTGCTGGGCTGAAAACCGGTATCCCGGGCCAAGTCACTGATATCCGCATAAGTGGCCTGGACGTCACCAGGCTGCATGTCCAGAAAGCGCTTCTCTGCTTTCCGGCCCAGACAACTCTCCAGGACTTCGATAAAACGCATCAGGTCTTCGGAGTTATTATTGCCTATATTGTAAATCCGGTAGGGACAATAGCTGGTGGCCGGATCCGGGTCCTCACTGTCCCAGGAAGAATCTGATTGGGGGATACGGTCCATGACCCTGACCACACCTTCTATGATGTCATCTATGTAAGTAAAATCACGCTTCATTCTGCCATGATTGAAAACGTTTATCGGCTCGCCCGCCAGTATTGCCCTGGTGAAGAGGAAATAAGCCATATCAGGCCGGCCCCAGGGACCGTAAACAGTGAAAAAACGCAGGCCGGTGGCTGGGATACCGTAAAGGTGAGCGTAAGTATGGGCCATTAATTCATCCGTCTTTTTGGTGGCAGCATAAAGAGAGACCGGATGATCCACCTTATCGTGAACCGAATAAGGCAGCCTGGTATTTCCCCCGTATACCGAGCTGGAGGAGGCGAAAACCAGGTGCTTTACAGCGCCGTGGCGGCAGCCCTCCAGGACATTGAGAAAGCCGGTTACGTTACTGTCCACATAAGAGTGAGGGTTTTCCAGAGAATATCGAACCCCGGCCTGGGCCGCCAGATTAACCACCACATCAAAGTCATGGTCCCGAAAGACCTTCTCCACCAGAGCCCGGTCAGCCAGATCGCCCTTGACAAAAGTGAAGCCCTCCCTGCCGTTGAGCCCTTCAAGCCTGGCCCTTTTCAGGCCGGGGTCATAATAATCATTAAGATTGTCAATTCCGACAATCTCCAGGGAATCCGTTAAAAGCCGTCGGGCCAGAAAATAGCCGATAAAGCCGGCCACCCCGGTTATCAGTACCTTTTTTGTGTTCATAACACCTTATTGGTTTTTTATTAATAGATCAGCCTATCTCCCAAAGTCTCTACCTGATCTTGATCTTTGATTCCTGAGCCCTTCTCTACAGATTTTCCCGATACCACTGGGCTGCCTGATCCAGACCGTCACGCACCGAGTACCTGGGCTCATATCCCAGAAGATCGCGGGCCTTACTTATATCCGCCAGGGAATGGCGCACATCACCGGGCCGGAAATCGCGATACTCCGGCTCCTTGGCACTTACCTCCGGCTTAAACTCCGCCACCCGTTGCCTTATCAGGTAATAGAGTTCATTCAAAGTGGTCTGCTGGCCGAAGGCCACATTATATACCTCATTCAAGGCCTCCTGCCCCTCTACCATTGCCGCCAGAAGATTAGCCTGGATGCAGTTGTCTATGTAACAGAAATCCCGGCTGGTCTCACCGTCCCCGTTTATAAAAACATCCTCTCCTTTAATAAGGGCGGAAAACCACTTGGGCATAACCGCAGCATAGGCCCCTTCCGGGTCCTGGCGCCGACCGAAGATATTGAAATAGCGCAGCCCTATGGTCTGCATCCCGTAAACCGACCCGAAAACCCGGGCATAGAGTTCATTGACGTACTTGGTTACCGCGTAGGGAGAAAGAGGTTCACCTATGATATCTTCAACCTTGGGAAGAGCAGGATGATCTCCGTAAGTTGAACTGGAAGCGGCATAGACAAAACGGGCCACTTCTTCATCCCGTGCCGCCACCAACATGTTCAGGAAACCGCTCAGATTGCTGTCATGGGTCCGGATAGGGTCTTCGATGGAGCGGGGCACAGAACCCAGGGCAGCCTGATGAAGGACAATATCCACCCCCCCGCAGGCCCGGCGGCAGGTATCCAGGTCGCAAATATCTCCTTCCAGAAAAGAAAAGCGCTGCCATTGTTCAGGGGTTACCCCTTCTCCGACCTGGTCCAGGTTATGCCTGAAACCGGTGGCAAAATTATCCAGCCCCACCACTTCCTGATCCAGACTGAGCAGGGTCTCCAGAAGATTGGAGCCGATAAAACCGGCTACCCCGGTTACCAGCCATTTTTGGGGGGAAGCAATCAATTTTTCTTTTACTTTATTGTATTCAGTCATATATATTCAGTTCTGTTGTTTTGCCCTCAGTCCAGGGAATTCCGAAAAAAATTTCGGATTCCGAATGGTGAATGCCACAGTTTTTTCCGCTTCATAATTATGCGATTCATTATTTGACATCCCTTACAGTCTCCAGAACCTGACTCCGGTACTATCAACGGACTCGGGATCCAGGGCGGACTTGACATCGATCAAGCTTCCTTCCGGAGCCAACATCCTGACAAACTCGGAAACATCCATAGCCAGATACTCCCGATGGGGTACGGCAAGGACAAGGGCTCCAAGCTCAGTCAGATCTTCCCATCTGCAGGAGGTCACTCCTAAATTGCGCCTTGACTCTTCACCGTCCGCCCTGGGATCATGGGCCAGAACCTCCAGGCCGTAAGCCTTAAGCTCATCTATAATATCAACCACTCTGGAATTTCTTAAATCGGAACAGTTCTCCTTGAAGGTCAGACCCAGGATGCCGATTTTACTTCTCTTAAGATCAACCCCGGCCCGGAGCATAAGCTTGACTGTTTTCTCGGCAATAAACTTGCCCATGCCGTCATTGGTGCGACGCCCGGCCAGGACCACTTCAGGGTGAAACCCCACGGATTCGGCTTTGTAGGTCAGATAATAGGGGTCGACACCGATGCAGTGCCCCCCTACCAGACCCGGCCGAAAAGGCAGGAAATTCCACTTGGTGCCTGCCGCCTCAAGAACATTTAAAGTATCAACCCCCAAACGGTCAAAGATCACCGCCAGTTCATTCATCAGGGCAATATTAAGGTCACGCTGGGTATTTTCTATGACCTTGGCTGCTTCCGCCTCCTTGATCTCGGCAACAGGATGGACTCCGGCCGGGATGATGTTCTCATAAAGCTCTTTCACTTTTTCCAGGATGCCAGGCGAGTCCCCGGATACCACCTTGACGATCCGGGTCAAGGTATGTTCCCGGTCCCCGGGGTTAATCCTTTCCGGCGAATAGCCCACATGAAAATCCCTATGCCACTTGAATCCGGACTCTTCTTCCAGGATTGGCACACAAACCTCTTCCGTGGTCCCGGGATAAACCGTGGATTCAAAGATGACTATCGCCCCCGGGGCCATATTGGCCCCGACAACCCGGCTGGCCCCCATCAGAGGGCGCAAGTCCGGCTGCCTGGCGGAATCAATGGGTGTCGGCACCGCAACTATAATATAATCTGCTTGAGAGAGGAGAGCAGGGTCATTGGTAAAAGTTATGTGCGGGGCTCCTGCAAACTCTTCCCCGGATACTTCTCCGTTGGGATCAAGCCCCTTTCTGTAACTGGTGACAGCCTCTTTCTTGACATCAAAACCTATGGTGCGAAATTTGGCCCCAAAGGTTACAGCCAGAGGAAGACCGACATATCCCAGGCCTACAACAGCAACTGTTGGATTCATGGTTTACTTCCTGGTTCAAAAGTTTTTTTAAATGTTAGATTGTTAAGCTTTCAGCAATTCAGCAAAAATACCTAAGCCTCTAACCCGAGCCTCCACTCAGCCGTCTTCAGCAAGCCTTCGGTCAGGGAATAGGCAGGTATAAAACCCAACTCCGCCGCTGCCTTATCACAGGACAGACAGCTTTGGCGCAGATCTCCGGACCTGGCCGCACCGGTTTCATAATGCTGCAGGCTGTCGGGAATATCCGGTTTCAGTGCCTTCATGGCCTGGAAGACTTTTAGGAAGAGATCGGCGGTATTGGTCTCCCGACCGGTACCAATATTAAAAACTTCAGCACTCCCCCTGTCCAGGACCAAAAGATTGGCCTGGACGATATCTTCCACGTAGCAGTAGTCCCTGGTCATACCTTTAGGTTCTTCCGGATAACGATAAACAGTACAGGTTTTTCCCTTGAGCAGTCTGTCCATGAAAACCGCCACCACACCTGCTTCTCCGTGGGGTATCTGACGAGGGCCGTAAACATTGGCATAGCGCAGCACAGTATAATCAATACCGTACTGATACCGGTAAAAGGCCAGATACTGTTCAGAAACCGATTTGGTTATGGCATAGGGAGACAAGGGCTGGACCGGATAGTTCTCCGAAGTGGGGAACTCTTCCGCTTCACCGTATACAGCCCCGCCGGAGGAGATAAATATCACCTTTCTCACTCCGTGCTCTCTGGAGACCTCCAGAAGATTTACCAGACCTTTGACATTGACATCCGCATCAAACAGGGGATCCTCCACCGAAGCAGGCACAGACATCTGGGCGGCATGGTGGTTGACCAGATCAAATTTTTCCCTGGCAAAGACTTCAGCCACCTCCGGATTTCTGATATCCATCAGATAAAACCGGGCTCCGGGATTTAAATTCTCCCATTTGCCGCTGAAGAGATTATCCATTACCACCACTTCATGACCTGCATCGAGATAGGCATCAACTACATTTGAGCCGATGAAGCCGGCTCCACCGGTAACCAGTATTTTCATAGTATTGCTCTCCCTGGGGAATTTTGAATTTCGAATCCGGAAGGGGGCTTATAATTCATCATTCCCCACCTCATTCTACCGTCACGCTCTTGGCCAGATTTCGGGGCTGATCCACATCACAGCCCCGGAGATGGGCAATCTGGTAGGAAAGCAGCTGCAGGGGGATGGTATAAAGAAGGGGGGTGAGTTCACTGTGGACTTCAGGCAGACCTATGACATGGTCAGTGATCTCAGAAAGAATCTTGTCATTACGGCTGCCCACCAGTATCAAACGGCCGTGCCTGGCCCTTACCTCCTCTACATTGGAAATCAGCTTATTATAAACCCCATCCGGAGGAACCAGGGCAAGAACCGGCATATCCCGGTCAATCAAGGCAATAGGACCATGTTTGAGCTCTCCGGCGGCGTATCCCTCAGCATGGATATAGGAGATCTCCTTAAGTTTCAGGGCCCCCTCCAGGGCAACCGGAAAGTTTATCCCCCGCCCTAAATAGAGAAAATCCCGGCTGCGGCTGAACTCCTCGGCCAGGAATTCCATCTCTTCCTGAAGCCTGGGCAGCTCTTCCTCCACCAGATGGGGCAGATCAATCAGGGCCTGGACCAACTCACTGTTCTGCTCGGCGGAAACAGTCTCCAGAATCCGACCCAGGTACAGGGTCAGAAGAAAAAGGGCAGTCAACTGGCTGGTAAAAGCTTTGGTGGAGGCAACCCCTATTTCCGGACCGGCATGGGTATAGATAGTACCGTCAGCTTCCCGGGTCATGGTGCTGCCCACTACATTACAGATAGTAAGTACCTTGGCCCCCATCTTTTTGGCCAGGCGCAGGCCGGCCAGGGTATCTGCTGTTTCTCCGGACTGAGATATGGTTATAACCAGAGATTCCGGACCCAGAAGAAGACGCCGGTACCGGAATTCCGAAGCGATATCCACATCCACCGGAATCCCTGCCCATTTCTCCAGCCAGTATTTGGCAATGAGGGCGGCGTGCCAGGAAGTGCCGCAGGCAACCAGGGATATCCTCCTCACCTTTTTTAATTCCTCGGGTTTCAGATCTACCTCCTGGATATCAACCTCGCCGCTTTCCGGCTCCAGCCTGCCCCGGAAAGTATTCAAGATAGCCTGGGGCTGCTCAAATATTTCCTTGAGCATGAAATGCCGGTAACCCGCCTTCTCTGCCATAGCCGCATTCCACTCAATCCTCTGAACACTTTTGTCTATCTTTTTACCGTCCTTCTGCTCCAGAACTTTCCAGGAGTCCGCCTTAAGCACAGCAAGCTCGCCATCCTCCAGGAAAACGACATCCCGGGTATAGGGCAGAACCGCCGGAATGTCAGAGGCCATCAGACAGCCCCCTGATTCCTGAATCCCCAGAACAAGAGGGCTTTGAAAACGAGCCGCCACCAGCCGATCCGGCTGCCTGCTCCAGATAACCCCTATAGCAAAAGACCCCTCCACCTCCTTGAGAGCCTTACGGACCGCAATCTCCAGATCGTTTTCCAGGTAATCCTCGATTAGATGAACCAGGATTTCAGTGTCGGTCTCGGAACTGAAACGGTGCCCCCTGGTCAGGAGTTCTGTCCGCAGACTCTGATAATTCTCGATAATTCCGTTATGGACCAGACTCAGCTCCCCGCTGCAGTCGGTATGGGGATGGGCGTTGCTCTCGGAGGGAACTCCGTGAGTAGCCCACCTGGTGTGTCCCAGGCCGATATGACTGGTACAGACCACCTCATCCATCTTCTCCTCAAGACCGGCCAGTTTCCCCTCGCAGCGGCATTTAACCAGACAACCCTCTTCGAGATAAACCAGACCGGCCGAATCATAGCCCCGGTATTCCAACCTCTTAAGACCTTCCAGGATAACGGGCAGAACCTTGCGATGTCCTATGTAACCAACGATGCCGCACATACATCAATCCTCAACAAAACCTTTTTTCTATTTCAAGATATGCTACAGTTTAGAATAAAATAGCAAATACCATAATTAATATGCCATTATAAATGTAAAATATTTTATATTTATAAATACAATCGGAAGATCCGGCATCTACAGTCCAATATCAGGCGATCAGCTAAATCCTGTCCGCACACGGTCTGATATAGTGGAGATATCACAGTGGTAAGCAAAAAACAAGAAAAGACATATGTCATAGGAGACATCCATGGCTGTTATGAGGCCCTTATCAAGCTGCTGGATAAAGTAGATCCTGATCCTGAGCGGGATACCCTGGTCTTCCTGGGAGATTATATAGACCGAGGACCTGATTCCAGGAAGGTGGTTTCCGAAGTTATAAAACTGAGCGGAATCTTCCGCCGCTTGATTCCCCTGAAGGGCAACCATGAGGAGATGTTCCTATACTGGCTCGACGGGAAAGACCAAGACCTTTATCTGCAGGTGGGTGGAGCGGAAACTCTCGAGAGTTATGGCATAATCTCTTCCGGAGTCCACACCTCCGCCCGGATACCGGATGAACATATCAGATTTTTCCGGGATCTTATGCTCCTCTGGGAAGATGATCAGGCAATCTATGTCCACGCCGGCCTGAAACCCGGCCTGCATCTAAGTATGCAGCCCTCCCACTGGTGCTGCTGGGCAAGAAGCGAATTTTACCGCTCCAGTTATGATTTCGGCAAGAAAGTGATATTCGGACATACCCCTTTCCTGGACCGGCCTTTTCAAAATAAGGGCAAAATAGGTATAGATACCGGGGCGGTATACGGGGGCAAGCTGACCTGTCTTATCCTGCCGGATATGGAGTTTGTCAGCGTTCCGGGCCTCACTTCAACTCCAGCATCCGGTCCAGGGCAAGTTTAGCCTTACCGGCCACTTCCGGATCAACCGAAATGAGGTTGCGGGGCCTGCCATCCCTGATGCTGCTTAAGGTCTTTAAAAGGGCTTCCGGAGTAATGCGGGCCATGGTATCACACCTGCATGGACTGTCTTTGGAAAGGAGATGGATCTCTTTATCGGGATTCTTGTTGGCCAGGCGCTTCACCAGATTTACTTCTGTGCCGATCCCCCATTTGGAGCCGGGCTCGGAATTATTCACCGCTGCGATAATATCTTCGGTAGAGCCGTACATATCAGCAGCCTGGACCACTTCATACCGGCATTCCGGATGAACCATCACCTTTATCCCCGGTTCCTTACGGCGCCAGTAGTCAATCTGGGCCGAAGAAAATTCCATATGAACATTGCAGAAACCATCCCACAGTATAACCTTTGCCCGGCGGATCTCATCTTCACTGTTACCGCCCAGAGCAATCCCCTGCTGCCAGAGGATAATTTCCTCCTCTGCTATACCCAAGGCCTGAGCCGAATTGCGCCCCAGGTGTTCATCCGGGAAGAAAAAAGCCTTCTCACCCCTGGACAGAGCCCATTGCAGGACCTTCTCCGCATTGGACGAGGTACAGACCGAACCCCCCCGCTCCCCAACAAAAGCCTTTATGGCGGCGGAAGAATTGACATAGGTAACCGGAACAATATCAAAACTTGAATCAATCGCCAGGAGTTCCTCCCAGGCGTCTTCCACCTCGCCGAAGTTGGCCATATCAGCCATGGGACAGCCGGCTTCCAGATCCGGGAGCAGCACCTGCTGATCATCGGTAGTCAGGATATCAGCAGACTCCGCCATGAAATGGACCCCACAAAAAACAAGATACTCATGCTTTCCAGCCTCAGCCGCCTGCCTGGCCAGCTTCAGGGAGTCCCCCGCCAGATCCGCGAACTGATAAATCCGGTCTTCCTGATAATGGTGACATAATATCAGCACTCTGTCAGCAAGTTCCTGCTTCAAGGTCCAGATTGCCTTAATCGTCCCACTCTCTTCACTTGGATTATCCGATTCGTTCAAAGCTGATCTCCACTCACTTCCCGTCTCCCAAAAGAAAGGGGTTTCAGATTTTTCAAAAAAAAAGACCACAGCAGGGATTGTCCTGCAGCAGACCAATAATTATTAATCACTATAAAAATTAACTCCCAGAGGCTTACATCCTCTGGGAGTTAATTTAATTGTTCCTTAATCAAGCCCGGGCACATTTTCCTTTCCAAAACAGAATTGCAGTATTCCCGCAGATTACATGACCGATCAGGCGCAGCGTACCCAGTTGGCCTGAGGGCCCTTGTCGCCTTCGGCAACTCCGAAAATAACTTTATCACCCTCACTGAGTTTATCCATGGTAACGTCTTTCAAGGCATTTTCATGAAAGTAGACTTCCTTGCCGTCTCCGCTGGCAATAAAACCATAAGATTCGTATGGAGATAAGACCTTGATCACTCCGGAAGTATCAGCGACTTCAAACGGAGCAAAGATTTTACCGGTACTGCTTTTTTTCTTCTTTCTCTGAAGTTCCTTCAGCTTGAGTCCCAGAGTATCAAAGGCTTCACCCAGAATGGTCCAGACTGTATCACCTTTACGCTTGACCACCACTGTATCGTTGGGAACCCCTGCTACCACCCCCACCTCATAAGATCCCTGCTTATGCTGTGAGGTGTCCTCTATAGTGATCCGGAGGTTGTGGACCTGCCCCGGATGATGGCGTACAAGTCGCTCTCTTTCCTCTTCAATCTTGTCCTGCCATGACTTTCTCAAATCAAGGTTACGGCCTTCTACTTTCAATTCCATAAACATCCTCCATTTGGATTATTAAATAGAGACTTGTCTTATATTATAAAACTAATACATATAGAAAAAGGACGCCAGTTTTTATTTTGATTCTGTTTTCTAACCTCCTGTTTTTAAACATAAACCTCCCTAAAGCAAATCGGCAAATAATTTCCGCTGCCGCTGTAACGAGTTTTGGATTTTATCTCCTAAAATTAAATCAGAATCTCTGACCACAGCCTTATAACTGGCCCGCACCTTATCATGATCGTGGCAGATAAGCAGCAGGTCGATGCCTGCCTTCAGGGCTTCTACCGAGGCTACCGCCACAGTCTGTCCTTCTTCAATAGCCCCCATCTCCAGATCATCACTGATAACCATTCCCTGATATCCCAGAAAGTCCCGGAGCAGGTCATTGACAATAAAAGGGGAAAGGGTAGCGGGTTTCCCCGGGTCCAGGTCCTTATACAGGACATGAGAAGTCATAAAGGCTGATAAGCCATTATCCGCTGCTTTCCGGAAAGGCAGGAGATCTTCATTTTGGATGCTTTCCCGGGAACGGTAGATAACAGGAAGGTACCTGTGAGGATCAAGGACTGCGGAACCCAGGCCGGGAAAATGTTTCCCGCAGGCGGCCAGCCCTCTTTTCCGGCTCTCCCGGACTATGAGACTGCCCAGTTCAGCCACCCTGGGGGGATCTCCCCCCAGACTGCGGGATTCCATGAAGTACCCCTCACCTGCCGGACAGACATCCAGGACAGGGGCGAGATTCATATTGATCCCTACCTCCTTAAGCTCCCGGGCAGAGACAGCGGCATACTTTCTGATCATTGCTTCCGGATCAGCCGAATCACCCATCTCTCTGGCAGATGGCAGAACGGTAAAGGATTCAGGCAGACGGCACACCGAACCTCCCTCGTGATCAACGGCTATAATCGGGGCAGGCAGATCGTTTTCAATACAGAATTGCCGCAGATCCCGGCAGAGCCCGGCTAACTGTCCCCTGTCCCGGACGTTTCTCCGGAAGATAATGAAATTATGGATACCATAATCGGCGATCAGCTCTTTGGTCGATTCATCCAGATCAGTGCCGGGCAGGCCCACCATGAAAAGAGAACCGGCAGGCTGGAAAGCATTAAACTCATTTTTGTTCATATTAATTTCCGAATCCCTTACTCCCGGAGGTTAAAAAGGTATTTAACTATTTCAGGGAATAAAAGGTCAGACTGTTAAATGCGAAACCCAGCCACCCTGCCTACCATCGTCAGCAGAGGCGGCTCCTAAAGCATCCCCTGACATTACTTATCCATGTACTCCACGGGATCAACAGCCCCTGCCTCCTGAAAACCTTTAAGTCTGAGCAGACAGGCATCACAGGCACCACAGGCCCTGCCCTGACTGTCCGGGTCATAACAGCTGTGGGTCAGGCTGTAATCCACTCCCAGACCAAGCCCCTTGCTGATAATCTCTCCCTTGGTCAAATAGAGCAAAGGAGTCTGGATGGAGAATTCGCCTTCACCCTCCACTCCGGCCCTGGTGCCTAGGTTAACGGTACGCTCAAAAGACTTGAGATATTCAGGCCGACAGTCCGGATAGCCGCTGTAATCCATGACATTGACCCCGATATAAATGGCCCGGGCTCCTATCACTTCTGCCCAGGAAACGGCATAGGCCAGAAAAATAGTATTTCTGCCCGGAACATAGGTATCAGGAATATTGCTTTCCATATCCTCCGGACTCCTGCTTTTGGGGACCTCCCGGCAGGAGGAGGTCAGGGCCGAACCTCCGATTCTGTCCAAATCGAGACGCAAGACGAGATGATCTGCGCTTCCCAGATGACTGGCTACCCGGGCGGCCCTTTTCAGCTCTATCTCCTGGAGCTGGCCGTAAGCAAAACTCAGACAGTAGCACTCGTACCCTTCCCGGCGGGCAATGGCCAGGACGGTAGTTGAATCCAGGCCGCCGCTGAGCAGAACTACCGCTTTATTCTTAGACATATTCTCCTGGATTAAAGTTCTAAAATTTTTATTTCAGCAAGGTTAGAAAGTGTGAACCACTCTTTTTACTGCCTGCTCATTACTGTCTGACCGGCAAGACACCGGTTATCCTGATCTCGTCCTTCCCGGTGCAGGCCTGATATGCCAAAATTTTGACCCCGGCTTCTGCAGCCTCATTCAGCTTCTGCCCATAACCGGGGTCAATATGGACCGCCGGGGCAAAAAGCCTGCCATCCATGCGCTGGACACAGAAAAAGACTGCAGTTTCATAACCTTCCCCTTTAAGTCTTATCAAATCCTGAAGATGTTTACTCCCTCTTTTGGTCACTGCGTCAGGGAACATAGCTATCCCGTCTTCCACCAGGGTACAGTTTTTGACCTCCATATAAACCTGACCGACATGGCAGATGATGAAAAAATCAAGCCGGCTGCCCTCTGAAACCTTGACCTCCTGCTTTATCAGTTCTATTCCGCTGAATTCTTTGATTATCCCGTTTTCCAAGGCCTCCCGGACCAGATGATTGGTCCGGGAAGTATTGACTCCCACCCAGGTTCCCCGGGTATAAATCATCTCCAGGGTATAAGGATATTTGCGCTTCCGGTTTCCGGACCAGGAAAGAAGTACGGGACTGCCCGGCTCAAGGCAACCCCTCATGCTTCCGGTGTTAGGACAATGGGCGGTCAGGATACGACCGTCTTCCCCTTTGACATCAACCAGAAAACGCTGGTAGCGTTCAACCAGCCGAAAGAGGTATAATCTGTCAAATTTCATCTTGACCTTTTCCTTTTTATAATGGACACTATCAGATAATTTATAGAGTCAGATTAACATATAAACGGACAGGTCCACTTATGCAAGGCATAACCCGGACATCTCCCCCACTCTGTATCTTAAGGGGACAGCTATTACCGCTCATCATCTGAATTTATCCTTGATTCTTTATTTATCCGCAAATGTCCACCACCTCTGATAATAAGCGAAAATCCGCCGTGGCCCTCCGCTACGACCAGGAAAAAGAGGAATCTCCCAGGGTCATTGCCAAGGGCAGGGGGTCTATAGCAGAAAAAATTATGGAACTGGCCCGGGAGTATGACCTTCCGATGCATGAAGACAGCGACCTGGTGGAAGTCCTGGCCCAACTGGAAATAAACGAAGAGATACCTCCTCATGCCTATATAGCTGTTGCCGAAATCCTGGCCTTCATTTACCGGGCCAACCAGGAATATGAACCCTGAAACAAGGTTTACCCGCCTCTTCTCACACCGAGAACCCACAATCAGTATAAGCTCCGCTTCACAAAACGGCTTCAGCCCAACTCGTTATTCTCCACAATGACAGTCAAAAATTTCTTCGCTAATCAAAACCTCCAATCAACTGTCAATAATCTGAACATTTCCCCTTACCGCCCTCCCTTCTCCCTTCATATCCGACACTTTCCGGGTTAAGAGCTTCTGCTGAATGAACACCGACCGGGAAAAATTTTCCCCTCCCACTGTACTCCCGGACCACTTTTCCTTTATTCATAAGCCTCTAAAGGCTCGGCACAAGTTTTGCATTGGTTTCCACACAAATATAACAAGCACGGAGACCCCATGGACATTAAGAACCGATTAGGACTTATAGAAAGCACTGAAACCATGATGGCCCACAGCCAGAGGCTTAACCAGACCAGCAACAACCTGGCAAATGTTAATACCGACGGCTACAAAAAAGAAGAAACAACCTTCTGGGAAATGTTATATCAGAATAGTGGAGACCAGCCCAGAGTGGGCAAGGCCCCCAGAGTGCTTACCAACTATGATCAGGGTTCGCTCAAACAGACCGAAAATCAACTTGATTTCGCCATAAACGGCGAAGGCTTTTTCAAGGTAATGACTGAAAACGGCCCCCGTTACACCAGGGCCGGCCGTTTCCTGGTTAACAACCAGGGTCAGCTTGCCACGCCAAAAGGGGATATAGTGCTTGGAGAGGGAGGGCCTATAAATATAGCAGGCCAGGATATCTCTGTAGCTGAAGATGGAACCATTTCAGAGGATGGTGTTATTACAGGCCGTCTGGCCATAGTAAGGTTCGGTGATCCCGACAATCTGGAAAAAGACGGCAGAAATCTTTTCCGGCCGGCGGGTGAAGATAATAATGAGATAGCGGTTAACCGGCTTTCAGTGAAACAAGGATATCTGGAGTCCTCCAATGTCAATACAGTCAAGGAAATGACAGACCTTATCGATCTGCAGCAAGCCTATGCCACCCAGCAGAAGGCCATAAGATCCTTTGACGAAATCGACGAAATAGCAGTAAGCCGGATAGGAAGGCTGCAGGGATAGGTTTGGGAGTTGCAAGTGATAGATCAAGAATGCCGGGATAAGGAATCAGGATCAGAACAAGAGCCATTAAGTGAATTAAACCAAAAACAAAGAATCAAGGACAGGGGTCATTAATGATACGAGCACTATATACTTCCAGGACAGGCATGAGCGGTCAGCAAATGAATCTGGATACCATCTCCAATAACCTGTCCAATGTCAATACTGACGGTTACAAAAAAAGCAAACTGCAGTTTGAAGACCTGATGTACCAGACTCACAGGTCAGCAGGAGCGGAGACTGTCGGCGGGAATCAAGTCCCCAGCGGTATACAGATAGGTATGGGAGTACGCCCCACCTCGGTTCATAAGATTTTCACCCAGGGCGATTTCACCAAAACCGACAATAACCTGGATATGGCCATAGAGGGCCAGGGATTTTTCCAGATCATAAGGGACGGCCAGGAGTACTATACCCGGGCCGGTTCTTTCCAGCGCGACAGCGAGGGCTACATAGTCACTGCCAACGGGGACCGCCTCCAGCCGGAATTCAGCATACCGGAGGATGCCACAACTGTTGAGATTGACCGGGGAGGACAGCTTAATGCCTTGGATCAGGAAGGTGAGATTATCGCCTCAAGCCAGATAACTCTGCATAACTTCATTAATCCGGCCGGACTGAAAGCCGAAGGCGGCAATCTTTTCACCCCTACCGAGGCCTCGGGTGACCCTCTTGAGACAGACCCGGGTACTGAAGGGGTCGGCACTATCGCCCAAAATTACCTGGAAAGCTCCAATGTTGACGTCACCGAAGAAATGGTGGATATGATTACAACCCAGCGCGCTTTTGAGGCCAATTCCAAGGGCATAACCACAGCAGACCAACTACTGGAGGTTGCCAACCAGCTGGTGAGGTAAGCAATTATAATGAGACCATTTGACAAAAGATCTCTATATAATCAGCCTTCTTGGGCTTTGCAGAGACAAGCCTTGCGGCGTATGGGACAAAGACGTACGTTTCCGGATCTGCTTAAAATGCTTCCTGTATTTTTCCTGGCTTTGCTTCTGCCTCTGAGCTCTTCTGCAGAGGGGGCCGGAGACGTAAAACAGAACCAAAGAGTAATTTCGAAAGAGGAAATGCGGGACCTGTTTCGGCAAACCATAATCTCTGATCTGCCGTGGGATAAAGAAAACATAAAAATAAAAAATTTCACTGCTGATCAGACTGAGCTGACAGTGGCTAAGGGTAATCTTGATCACAGGGTCGTCGCTCTGGTTCCGGAAAGATTTCTGGGACGGCGCTATCTTACTGTAATTTACACTGTGGATGGCAGGGAGCAGGAAAAAGTGAAGATGAGCGGTGACATCCACAGGTATGGAAATGTCTTGTGTGCCTCCAGCCGACTGTCCCGGGGCACAACCTTAAAAAGGGACGATATTGTTACAAAATACCGGGATATTACCATGATTGGTAAAGATCTGCCCCATAACCCGGAAAGAATAACAGGTAAGGTCACTAAAACCTCCCTCCAGCCCGGCCAGGTTATTTACAGCCGTAATCTGGAAAAAAAAGACCTGGTTAAAAGAGGTGACATGATCACCATCATTGCGGGCAGCGGTCCTCTCCGGGTTTCAGTACCTGGAGAGGTGGAGCATAATGGCGGGGCTCTGGGTGAGACGGTCAAAGTCAAGAATATGATGAGCCGCAGGGTCATTCATGCCAAGGTGATTGAGGATGGAGTAGTCAGAGCTGGGGGCAGCAGGTAAGATTCCAGATTTTTGATTGTAAGGTAATAAACTGTATCTTTCGGGAAAATAAATGATCATTAAAAAAACATACTGTACAGCCCTGGTTTTCTTTGCTGCCTTAGCTATTGGTGGTTGTGTAACTCCGACTAAGCAGCAAACGCGTCAAGATGAAGAGATTGCTCACAGTATGCCCCAACCCAGCTACGAAAAGAACCAGCCCCCGGAAGGTTCTCTTTATAACCAGAATTCCATGAACCTCTATAAAGACAACCGGGCTCAAGACATCGGCGATATCATCATGGTGAAAATCGTGGAAACCTCGAGCGGTTCCAAAAATGCTGAAACCACCACGGAAAGAGAATCCGAAATAAGCGGAGATCTCACTTCACTTTTCAGTTTTGATAAATGGATGATGCTTAAAAACAACGACATAACCGGGGCCAAAACCCTGGAGGCCAGCCTGATAAACGATTTTGAAGGGACCGGTGAAACCAGCCGGGACAGTTCGGTTACCGCAACTATATCGGCCAGAGTTATAGACAAGACTGTAAACGGCAACCTGAAAATACGCGGCCACCGCAAGATTGCGGTAAACAATGAAACCCAGCACATTATCCTCTCCGGCCTGGTAAGACCTACGGATGTCTCTGCGGACAACTCCATCCAGTCATCCCAGATTGCTGATGCCAGAATTGATTATACCGGCACCGGCGTGCTCAGCGAGAAGCAGCAACCCGGCTGGTTTGCCAGGGGTATTGATATCTTATGGCCATTCTAAAAAATTAAAACCCAAAAATAAAAGATAATGAGACATTATACCTCTATCATACTTATATCAATATCCGCAGTAGCGCTTCTTATTACATTCCAGATCAATCAGGCCGGGGCGGTCCGTTTGAAGGATCTGGCTTCCGTCAAGGGAGTGAGAGGTAACCAGCTGATCGGCTACGGCTTGGTGGCGGGCCTGGACGGAACCGGGGACGGAAGGGGATCGCCTTTTACCACCCAATCCATGGTTAACATGCTGGAAAAGCTTGATGTTAATGTGAACAGGGATGATCTGGACTCGGACAATGTAGCGGGAGTTATTGTTTCCGCAACCCTGCCTCCTTTCAGCAAAAGAGGACAGAAAATAGACGTCACCATTTCCGCACTGGGAGATGCCGAATCCCTTCAGGGAGGAACCCTGATGGCCACCCCCCTGAAAGGTCTGAACGACAAAGTCTACGCCATAGCCCAGGGCCCGGTGAGTATCGGAGGAATTGAAGTCAGGGGAGGTTCTCCGAGATCAGTCCAGGAAAACCATGAAAATGTCGCCCGCATCCCCGGCGGGGCTACCGTAGAAAGACAGGTCCCGGTTTCATTTGCAGGGGACAAAAGTATTACCTACAACCTGAACAATCCTGACTTTACCACGACGGCCAGGACAGTGCGGGCCATTAACGGTGTCCTGGGAGGGAAATACGCCTCTGCCAGTGATGGCAGAACCATAGAGGTAACCGTCCCGGAAGACTACCGGAACAATGAGATTGCCCTGCTCGCTGACCTGGAAGATATAGAGATTTCCCCGGATCACCAGGCCAGGATTATTATAGATGAAAGAACAGGAACAGTGGTCATGGGCCGCAATGTCCGGATAGATCCTGTTGCTGTATCCCACGGCAACCTGAGCGTCCAGGTAACGGATGAAACACAGGAATCAGAACTGGATAACCGCAATATAACCGCCCGGGATAAAGAAAACCGTCTGGTCCAACTAAATACCGGGGTAAATCTGGGAGACCTGGTCCAGGCCTTGAATTCCATAGGAGTGACTCCCAGGGATCTTATAGCGGTCCTCCAGACCATAAAGGCGGCCGGAGCTCTGCAGGCCGAACTGAAAATCATCTAACAAAAGCTTCGAGAAGGGGCTGGTCCATGTTTGTTTAGACAGCCGGAGAATATAGAGGTAGCCATGAAAATAGACAGCACTTTTAATTCGATTCAACTAAAGAATCAGGGAGAAAATACCGAAGAAGTAAAAAAGAATGAACTCCAGAACGCCTGTCAGGAATTCGAAGCCATCATTCTTGAAAAACTGCTCTCCGGCATGCGGGATAGTGTTCCCGAGTCAGGACTATATGAAGAGAGTTACGCCAAAGAAACATACCAGTCCATGCACGACAAAAACCTGTCTCAGGAATTGGCCCACAGCAAGGGAATGGGGCTGGGAGAAATGCTGTTTAACCAACTCATTGACAAGCAAGGAGACTGAGGCCGCTGCCCCGGGACCAGGTTTGAGCAGGATCAAGATTATGAATAAATAAGGACAGTTAATTAACCTCGCCAATCCATAATTCGATACTCTGAACCGGAGAACCATGAAAACTAACACACCATCTGAAAAGACTATAAAAGAACTGCACTGCACTCTGGACAAGCAAATCGAACTGACTGAAGAAGTGCTTGCCATTACCCGGGCCGAGAAAGAGGCCCTGGTCAATATGGACGAAGACAGCCTTTTCAGCCTGGCACGATCCAAGAACAACAAACTTGATACCATAGCAGCCAACGACACCGAAATTAAACAAAAATTAGCTGAAATTGCCCCGGACACAGGCGCCGGTCAGAATGGCTCCTTTAAACTGCTTGATCTTGCCCCCTTGCTGGAGGCGGACGAGTCCGCCCGGATCACCAAAAAACGCAACAGGCTGGCTGAACTCAGGAAAAAGATTATTAATGATAATGTTGTAAATAAAAAATTCAGCAGCAATGTTCTGGGTTATATCGAGGATGCTATCTCCTTGATTGTAAACGGCATCCAGGAAAACAGCACCTACAACCGGCAAAAACAGGGAACAACAGAAACAAGCCGACCCGCCCTGCTGAGTAGAGAGATATAAAAATGGCTGGAATATCCCACGTCCTTAATATAGCCAAAGAGGCTCTCCAGGCTCAACAGACCTCCATAAACGTCACCAGTCACAATGTAGCCAATGTCAATACACCGGGCTACACCAAGCAACGCCTTGACCTGACTGCCGCGGAGCCGACCCCGGAGAAAGTGGGCTACATCGGGGGAGGGGTTAAGGGCCAGGAGGTCAGCCGCTTATATGACCAGTTCATAACTGACCGGATCATGGACCAGGAGTCTACTCTGAAGAACATAGACTCCCAGATGGAGATGATGAAGACTGTGGAGACCTCGTTCAACGAGGCCCCCGGGATGGCCCTGAATGAACTGATGAGTGAATTCTGGAACAGCTGGCAGACCCTGACCAATGATCCGGAAAACTCTGCGGCCAGACAGAGTGTGGTCCAGAAAGGTGAGGTAGTTATAGGGCAGCTGCACAGCATGCATTCCGAACTGGTCCAGAACAGATATGATACCGAAAATAAGATTGAAGCAGCGGTCCAGGATGTCAATTCTCTGACCAGCCAGATTGCCGACTTGAACGGTCGGATAACATCTTCGGAGTCGGAAACAAAACAGATTAATGATCTGAGAGATAAAAGAGACAGTCTGGTAAAAGAGCTTTCCGGATTCCTGGATATCAACTATTTTGAGGACAGGAATGGAGCCTATACCGTAACGATGAAGGATGGTCATTCTCTGGTGGAAAGCAAAGACTCCTGGGAAATAAGCTGGTCTGACAATAAACTGAACTGGATTACCGAAAGCTCGGACGGTTCCTCCCGGGAAAGAGCCATTGCCTCGGGCGAAGAACTGGGCGGCAAAATGGGGGGCTGGATGGAGGTCCATAACCAGCTCATACCCAACCAGCCGGAAAACTATATGGGACGCCTGAACAGCCTGGCGGAGAGCATGATCAGAGAGGTCAACCAGATCCACAGCCAGGGCGTGGGGACGGTTCGTTTTGATGACGAGCTCGTGGGAACCGAAAAAGCAGCCGATACCGCCCGCTTAGACGCCACCATAAATACAGCGACCAGCACGGAGAGTATAAAGGCAGGAGATCTAACCATCAACGGCCGGGAGGTCGGGGAAATTAAAGGCGGGGTAGTCGATAACGGCCGGGCCAAGGGCAAGGCCTATAACAGCAGGGAAGCCATTAATGAGGCCCTGACCGGGGCCGGGGCCAAGCTCACCACCCAGGTGGCCGGAGAGCCGGTGACCGACATGGATGGCTCGGAAGAAGGGAATAATATTAATTTTACTATAAACGGCATTGAGGTCGACTATGAAGTAAAATCAGGAGATACCGCCCCAGGCACCCTGGCTGAAAACATCAGAGACGCCATTAATGACGCCATAGAGGAATACAATAACGACCCGGCCAACGCTCCGGAGATGACCCTGGAAGCGGTGGTGGGGGACGGCGACAACGGCGGAGCTGACAATTCCATTGTCCTGCAAAATACTGAACCGGGTGATGAGTCCCGCATTGTTATAGACGGTATTGAGACCGAGACCGAACAGAAACTGGGACTCACCGACGGGGAATACACCCCGGATACCGAGCATAATACCGGCAGCATCCACCTCTTTGCCAGAGAAGACCCCCTGAAGATCGACAGCGGTCCTGATGACTCTGTCCTGGCCCAGCTCGGACTGGGAGGGGGTGGCCACAGCGCCTCGGACGAGGGGGGAGACGGCGAGCTGGAGTACAAATTCAGTGACGGCGGCGTGGAAGGCGCCATGAACGGCCTGGCCTATGCCGAGGAACTCCAGAAAGACGGGGGCAGTTTCAAAATCTGGCTCTATAACAAGGATGATACCCTGGCCCAGCCCCAGCCGGTGGAGGTCTCTATCGAGAGGGCCTATCAGCTGAAGGACGTGGCTGAGGCTATCGAAACCTCCATTAAAAACGCCACCGGAGAGTCAGATTCCTGGATCAAGGCCTCGGTAAAAGACAATCAGCTGGTCCTGGAACCGGAGGACAGTGACCATAAGTTCGCCTTTGGCGGGGACAACTCGAACTTTCTGGCTGCCGCCGGCATCAATACTTTTTTCAAAGGTCATGACGCCGGCAACATTGAAACCAACGAACAGGTTGCCGACAACCTGGAACATCTGGCTGCCGGGCAGGTAGACGATGACGGCCAGATATTTAAGGGTGATTCGGAAAATGCCCTGGCTATATCCAATATCCGGGAAAAAGAAGCCGTCCACTTTACCGGCAGTTCGGACGACTCCCTGGACGGACACTATAATAACCTGGTCGCTGATATAGGCTCGAAAACCCGAACCCTGGAAAGGGATCAGGAACACCAGCAGCTGGTATCCAACCAGCTGAACGAATTACGTGATGCCACTTCCGGAGTCTCACTGGATGAAGAGATGTCCAACCTTATTAAATTCCAGCATGCCTATTCCGCTGCATCCAAATTGATATCAACTTCGGATGAGATGCTGCGTAACTTACTGGAAACGGTTTAGTTATTGGATTGCGGGTTAATGATCTTGAGCTGTCAGCCGGGATTTCTTCAAGTAATTATAAAAGATGCCGAAATAAATAATAAAGTACTTTTGTCAAAACTTCATAATTCATTATTGCCATGCGTACTACGCTGAACACCATATACAACAATATCAACAACAATCTGCATAATATTAAAACAGATTTAAATGATATTAATAACCGCATCTCTTCAGGGCGCAGGATGTCAAAAATTTCCGACGATCCGGTGGACATGTCCTCCGCCCTGGGGATGCGCTCCAATCTGGCCGGAATCGGTCAATACCAGGACAACCTGGATTATGGTTCATCCATTATCGACAATTCGGAAAGCTCCCTGACCCAGGTCAAGGACCTGATCAGCAAAGCCAAGGTTACCGGTCTGGAGGCCAGAAACACTTCGGTTAATGACGATCAGCGCCGCAATATTGCCGAGGTGATTAAGAACTACAAGGAAGAGATTATCACCCTGGGCAATAACCGGATAGATGGCAAGTACATCTTCGGCGGCCACCGGACCAGCGGCTATACCGAAACCGAACCCGCCCCCTTTATTCAGGACAAGATCGACGGCTACCGGATTAACGGGACTGAGCCTGAGCCCTATGATCCCGACTCCCCGCCGGACTGGTCAAACCAGGATATAGATGATCTCCGGATTAACGGCATCGATATAGAGGCAGCCACCTCTGATGATGTTTCTTCTATCAATCCGACAAAGTCAGCGGCGGCCAAGGCTGCAGCCATCAATGCCAAATCAGAAGAAACCGGGGTCACTGCCCAAGTGACTCCGGCCTACAGACAGGCGGAAGGTGCGGTAGAAGAAGGAAGTATAGAAAGCGGCGACCTGACTATCAACGGGGTTGATATCTTTACCGAAAGTACGGCTATAAAAAACCAGGATAGTGACAATACCCTGATTGAGGGCATAAATAACAAACAGGATGAAACCGGTGTTACCGCCACCCGGAATGCCGAAGGCAAAGTCCTGTTAAAGGCTGGGGACGGCCGTAATCTCCAGATTGAAACCTCGGAGGATGGTGAAAGTATTACCCGTCTCAACGGTGCTGACAGCAACCAGGTCTATACGGGTCGGGTTCAGCTCCACAGCGATCAGCCGTTTACCCTGGAGTCAGATGTCGATGAGAATGGTATAGAACCGGGACTCGAGGCCCTGGGCCTGGCCGGCGGTCAGGAGGTCAGCGGTGAACCGGGCGACGAGGCGGGAGACGGCAGGATCTCCGTCCGGCAAGTCATTGAGCAGGAAGGAGAGGTCAGATATACCGGTGATCGGGATAAGAACCTGAACATCAAGACCGGCCGCACTGACTCCATGGAGGTGAGCAGCAACGGCCGGGACGCCCTTATGTCTACAGGGATCTTCTCTACCCTGACCGACCTGGAAAACAGTCTCCGCGGCCAGGATTATCACCGGGTCACCGGCATCCATGAGGCCGACGATCTTACTGCCTCCTTAAACAGCGGCAAAACCGGACTTGAAGGCGAAGACAAGCTGGAAGACGGCACCTTCACCATACAGGTAAAAGACCATGAACACAGCCCCCCGGAAGAGCTTGAATTTGCCGTCCCGGTGGACAAAAATGAGGACTCGCTGTCCTCGGTGGCTGCCAAAATCAACGGGATACCCGGCATGGAAGCGCAATGGAACGACGATAACCGGTTGGAGATGGCCACCACGGATCCGGACCGCTACAGCTTCAATGTCAGTCAGGACAGCAGCAATTTCCTGGAAGCGACCGGAGCCGATGGGGAGCAGATGCAAATGCAGGCCATAGATCAGTCCCTGACCGAACTGGAGGACAGCTCCAGCGCTATTACCAGCCGGATCTCTGATTTCGGGGCCCGGGCCAATCGGATAGAAGTCCAGAAACAGATCTACAGTAACCTGGAATTAAAGGTGAACGAGAACCTCTCGAACATCCAGGATACCGACTACTCCAAGGCCATTATGGACCTCAAATCAGCCCAGACCGCCTATCAGGCTGCCCTGAGTTCAGCCAGCAAGACCATGCAACTCAGCCTGGTTGACTATCTTTAGGAGAGAATATGCTCATCCTGTCCCGCAAGGAGGGAGAAGCCCTTTTTATTAATGACGACATAAGCGTCAAGATTCTGGAAAGTAAAAACGGACAGGTAAAGCTGGGCCTGGAGGCACCTTCGGATGTTTCCATCCTCCGGGAAGAAGTATATCAGCGTATCCTGGAAGAGAATAAGAGGGCTGCCCGGGAGACCCCGGAGGATTTATCCTCTCTGGAAGAAATCCTGAAGGAAGAAGACAAAAAATGAAAGCTTAAGGCTGAAAGGTATGGAATTAGAATTAAATATGGATCCTTCCCCGGACGTACAGAACAAAGATAACGGCAGAGCAGATGGTATTACCGTCAACACCGGCCGTTTTGGGGAAATAACGGTGAATCCCGAACTGATCATCAGGCTGACCTCCCCTTTCCCGGGGTTCCCGGAGTCAACCCGGTTTATCATTATCCCCCACAAAGAGGGCTCGGTTTTCCTGTGGCTGCAGTCCCTGGATAACCCCGATCTCGCCTTCGTGGTGATTCAGGCCGGTCACCTGAAACCGGACTACTCTCCCGCCGTTCCCGAACTCATCAAAAATGAACTGGAATCCGATTCGGGAAGTCCGCTGGAAATTCTTATCATTCTGACCGTTCCCCCCGGTCGCCCCCGGGAGATGACAGCCAATTTAATGGGGCCGGTCGTCATTAACAGCAGGACAAGACTGGCCAGGCAGCTCATTCTTGACCAGGACCAATATGATCCCTGCTGGCCCGTATTTAGATCATAATCCCGGACCAATATTTTTACTATATCTTTCTTGACCTCCCCCATAGAAAAAGCCTATCATGAAATTGTACCTTGTATGGGCAGAATCAGTTTAATCTACAAGAAACAGCAAGGAGGTTTAGCCATGAAAAGCAAAGAACTGAAAAAGATCCTGGCGGGAGTGAGCATTGCCGGGCTGATAACCGGCCTGCCTATTATGGGCTCCACTGCCCTGGGCGGCAGCGGCTGAGGTTCTCAATCAAGTGCCGGGAGCACTGACAACAACAAGGATGCAGGCACCAGTGGCTGAAGCGGGAGTAACGCCGGTGCCGGGAGCACTGACAACGAGACAGGAACCGACAATGAGACAAAGCCCCAGCATGATACCGGGGGCAGCGGTTGAGGCGGTCACTGAAGCCGATACCGTGTGTACGGCAACCTTGAATTGATCGCCTGAAACGTAGAGAGGCACCAGCTTTAAACTGGTGCCTCTCTAAATGGATCTTTACTGCCTCTATTTAAGAAAGTAGAGACTGTTCTTCCAGTGAATCAGTAAGCATCTTACCGGCAACCTCCCGGGAATCCACCTTATATTCACCGCTCTCCACCTTCTGCTTCAGGGACTGAACCAGCTCGGTCCTCTCTTCAGGGGCAGCTTTAACCATTTCCTCCATCTTCTGGATATCCCTGGAGCGGGAAGAGATCTCAACTTTATCGCCACTCCTTTTATCTATCTGCTGCTGTTCTTCCTGATCCGGTCTGGTCTTTTTATTTTCCAGCTTATATTCCGTACTAAGTTGAGAAGTAATATCAGTTACTTTCATAGCAAGCCCCCTTCCTTGAGGCACCTTGTATTTACTGTTTTTGTCCTTTTTTCACTAAAAAACAGACTTTTTTTTTCAATTTATTTATTGATCGGCTCTTCGCTACCAAACTTTAACAAAAAATATCTTCTTTTTTCAGCTTTAAGACTTGTAACTTAATTTATTTGATTTGCCCTCTGTCAAATGGTAATTTGCTGCATCTCCGTTATTTTCCAGCAAATCCAAAAAATAAACGGTACGCAGGAGTCAAGGTAAATTTAATCCGCCAGCCTAACATTCAATTAATGAAAAACAATACAAGCTTATACCTGATAGATGGTAATGCCTATATACACAGAGCTTACCACGCCATATCCCCACTTGCAAACAGCCGTGGGCTCCCTACCCACGCTATTTACGGCTTTCTCAATATCCTGCGCAGAGTGATCAAGGAAAAATCCCCCGATTATCTTGCCGTGGCTTTTGATACCAGGGGGCCTACTTTCCGTCACCAGATTTATAAAAATTACAAGGCCAATCGTCCGGCCATGCCTGAAGATCTGTCCTGCCAGATTCCCTATATAAAAAAAATCGTCCAGGGATACAATATCCCCATCCTGGAACAGGAAGGAATGGAGGCTGATGATCTGCTGGCCTCGGTCACCAGTCACTTCAGCAGCAGGGGAGAACCGATTGTCATAGTATCAGGAGACAAGGATCTTCTTCAACTGATCAATGAGACTACCATAGTATGGGACCCCATGAAAGATCTGGTCTTTGACAACGATAAAGTCAGAGAACAGTACCAGGTTGAACCGGAGCAAATTCTCGACCTTTTCAGCCTCATGGGGGACTCCTCCGACAACATCCCCGGAGTACCCGGGGTGGGTCAAAAAACCGCCATTAAACTGATACAGCAGTTCTCCAGCATGGAACTCCTCTACGAAAATATAGAGGAGATGAAAAAATCCAAGTTGAAGGAAAAACTGCTCGATTACCGCGATCAGGCCTTCCTTTCCCGGGACTTGATCCGCCTGAAAACCGATGCTCCCATACCCGAGGACAAAGAAGATTACCGCTGCCGGCCTTATAATCAAGAAGCCCTGGCAGTGATTTACCGTGAACTGGAATTTGACTCTTATTTCAAGGAAACAGATGTCACCTCATCCATTGCAGCAGATAATTTCTTCCTGATAACCAGTGTAGAAGAACTGACCGAGGTGATCCGCCGGCTGGAAAAGGCCGAGATTCTGGCTGTTGACACGGAAACAAACTCCCTTGATTTCCTGAATGCTGATATGGTCGGCCTGTCTTTGGCCCTGCCCCGGGAAGAGACAGCTTCCGGCAGTCAGGAAGCCTGGTATATTCCGCTCGGCCACCGCACGAAAGAACGGATCCTGAAGCCGGGCCAATTAACCCTGGAACAGACAGTTGAGGCCCTGAAGCCTGTTTTGACCAACCCGGAAATAATCAAACTGGGTCATAATATCAAGTTCGACTACAAAATCCTTCACCAACATAATCTGAAGCTGCAGGGCCCCTTGTTTGATACCATGATAGCCTCCTATCTCCTGGAACCATCCCGGCGTAGTCATAAATTAGACGATCTGGCCAGCGCCCACCTGAACCTGAATCTGACTTCCTTCCAGGAAGTGACCAAAGGAGACAAAAGCGGCGACGCCTTTATATTCACTGACCTGCAGGAGGCCTGTGCTTATGCCTGTGAAGACGTGGCAGCCACCCTGGCACTCTGGCACTACTTTGAGCCGAAATTGAAGGAAGCCGCACTTGACGATCTTTTTGTCAACCTGGAAACACCTTTGATCCCTATTCTTGCAAAGATGGAGGAAACCGGTATCAAGGTTGATCCGGCAATCCTTACCGAATTATCTAAGGAATTCGATATTGAGATAAAAAAACTGGAAGAGAAAATTTATCTGCTTGCCGGAGAAGAGTTCAATATAAATTCACCGAAACAGCTGGGCCATATCCTTTTTGACCGGCTTCAGCTGCCATACGGCAGAAAGACTAAAACTGGATACTCAACAGATATCAAGGTCCTGGAAAAACTTGCCTCTTACCATGAACTGCCCAAAGAGATCCTGACCTATCGCACTCTCAGCAAGTTGAAATCTACCTATGTAGACAAACTCTATCCTTTGATAAATCCCCGGACAGGGCGTATTCACTGCTCTTTCAATCAAACTGTCACCGCCACCGGCCGCCTGAGCAGCAGCAACCCTAACCTGCAGAATCTTCCGGTCCACGGTGAACAGGGCCAAAAAATCAGAGAAGCCTTTGTTGCCGAAAAGGGCTATATTTTCCTGGCAGCGGACTATTCCCAGATCGACCTCAGAGTACTGGCCCACTACTGCCGGGACGAAACCCTGCTGGAAGCTTTCAGGCAGGGGCGCGATATCCACAGCCAGACCGCAGCGGAAATATTCCGGGTCAATCCCGCTCTCATCACCCCCAGTATGAGGAGGGTGGCAAAGTCGATAAACTTCGGGATAGTTTACGGCATGAGAGCATACGGCCTCTCCGAACAGCTGGGGCTCAGCCGGAAAGAGGCGGATACGTTCATTACCCGCTATTTCAATGTCTATCCCGGTATTAAAAAATTTATGCAGGAAATAACCGAAAAGGCCAGGGATCAGGGATACGTAACCACCCTGCTTAAACGAAGACGCGTCCTGCCTGATATCAACAGCAGCGACAGAAACAGGAGGGAATTCGCTGAACGCACCGCTCTGAATACCCCTATTCAGGGATCGGCTGCAGACATAATCAAACTTGCCGCCCTTGCAGCGGATCAGGCCCTCCGGGACAAGGGATTGGCCGCCCGCATGCTTCTTCAAATCCATGATGAACTGATCTTTGAAGTCCCGGAAGAGGAACTGGGCGATACAGAAAAATTAATCAAAAACAAAATGGAATCAGTCATAGAGCTGGGCGTCCCTCTTCAGATTAACTTATCAAGCGCCTATAACCTTGCTTCATTAAAATAAACAGGTTATATAATTAACAGTTTATATGGTTTAAGGTTCAAGGAGTAAGTTGGCAAACCCTGGACCCGGAACTCTGAAGGAACTCTGAACTTAAAATTTAAACTGACAAAGGAAATTTTCCATGCTTGCCCTTTTACGCCGGAAAGCACAATCACCTTATATCCAGGCGACTGTCGTGGCCATCATTGTTGTATTCATGTTCTGGGGGGTCGGGGTCAATCAGGGCCCGGGCCGCAATGACGTAGCCACGGTAAATGACGAACCTATAACCTATGACGATTATCAGCAGACCTATGAGCAGACCCTTGACCAGTACCGGCAAAGATTCGGCGGAAGTATACCGGAAGGAGTGAAGGACCAGTTAGACCTGAAGAGACAGGTACTTAATCGACTGATCCACAAGGCCCTGCTACAACAGGGAGGAAAGAAGAGCGGCTTACACATCAGTAATCTTGAAGTACAAAAAACCATAGAAAACATGTCAGCTTTCCAGGCCGGGGGTTCCTTTGACAGGGGACGTTACGAAGAAGTGCTCAAAAATGCGGGGCTAAGCCCTACCAAATTTGAAGACGGCATCCGTTCGGATATCCTGACCAACAAGGTTACCGATTACGTAAAGAATTTCGGCGACATCTCCCCTTTGGAGATTAAAAAGCTTGTTGACTATTTTCTTTCTGAAAGGCAGATCAACTATGCAGTTCTTAAGGGCGAGGACTTTACTGACCAGGTGGAAATCCAAGAAGAAAAATTAAAAAAATACTTCCAGGACAACAAGAATAACTACAAGACCGACCCCAGGGTCAAGCTGCAGTACCTTTATTTCAGCGAAGAAGATGCCAACGGCTCTTTAGAAAAGGAACTGAGCCAGGAAAAAAAGGATACCGGGGCCTTTGCCCAGGCAAATAAGGCTTATAACAACATTATTAAGACCGGCAGTCTGGAGGCTTATGCCCGTAAAAACAGTATAGATCCCGAAGAGACAGAATTTTTCTCCAGGAATAACGCCCCTGAACCGTTATCCGACAATCCTTCTGCCTTAAACAAAATATTTCAACTAAAAGAAGGTGAACTGAGTTCAATTATCGAAGGTAGCCGGGGCTACTTCATTATCTATGTCAAAGATCGCCAGAAACCCCGTATACCCGAACTGGCAGCAGTAAGAGAAGAAGTGGTAAAGGATATGAAAAGAGATCTGGCCAGGAGTCTGGCCAGAGAAAAGGCGGAAAACATCCTTGAACAGATCCGTCAGCAGAATGACAACCTGGGAACAGCGGCAGAGTCAATACCCGGCACCACAGTTTCCAGCTCCGCTTTCTTTTCCCGAAACAATGGAGAAGCTGAACTGCCAGGCCGGGTAACCTCCACCGCTTTCACCCTGACCGAGAAAGAGCCTTATCCACAAAAAGTGGTCAACTCCGGGGATTCTTTCTATGTTATCCATCTCAATGAGATCAGGAAACCTGATCCTGACCGAATTGAAGAAGAGAAAGAGGAACTCAGGGAAAAGCTGGTTCAGGAAAAACAGAACCAGCTTATAAATGCCTGGCTAAGCTACCTTAAGCAGGAGAGCGAGGTAAGGGTCAACAGGGAAAGGTTGAATCTTTAATAAATAAACCTCACTGCTTGCCCCAGAGAGGGTCCTGACCGAAACGGTCCATCCACCAGTCTTCAGGATCCATCTCTTCATCATCAGGCCTGACCAGGGGATAACGGAAATTATCGCAGTAGTTCAGCAGAACCTTATAGGCAGCAGTTATCTCCTGCATGGTTCGGCTCTGCTCCTGCTCCAAACTCTCATCCCCTGCCCCTGTCAAGTCCGGATGATGCCTTTTGGCCTGCCGGCGATAGGCTTCTTTTATCTCAGCCAGGGTGGCCTCTTCTCCCAATCCCAGGACTTCCCTGGCAGCATTTATCTTCTTCCAGTCTTTTTCGGTCACGTCTATTTTCCTTTATCTTTCCAGCTCTTCTCCCCACCCCGGACTAATCGTCTGATATTGCCGCGGTGCCTCCACCAGATCAACAGGGCTACAACTGCTCCCAGCCAGAAGTAACTGTCCATGCCGTGAAAGGCCAGGAGCAGTATTACCATGGCCAGAGAGGCAGTCAGGGAGCCTGCGGAGACAAATCCGGTAGCCCCTGTCACTACCGCGAACAGAACGAGAGATATGATAATCGCTATCCAGTCCAGAAAAATAAAGACTCCGAGAGCGGTAGCCACTCCCTTCCCTCCTCTGAATCCGAGATACACAGGATAAAGATGGCCCAGAAAGGCAGCCAGGCCGGTGAACATGGTGATTTCTACCGGCGCTCCCCAAGTGGAAACTGCCAGCATGGGGAGATAGCCTTTGCCTATATCCAGCAGAAGGGTGATCAGCCCCAACTTTCTGCCCAGCAGCCGACTCACATTGGTAGCTCCGATATTGCCGCTGCCGGCCCTGCGGACATCAATACCGGCAAGTTTACCCACCAGCAGGCCAAAAGGGAGGGAGCCAATCAGATAAGCAATTACTATGATCGCGATATATTCCATCAAAGCTCAAGACTCAAAATTTTAAGTTTCAGATTCGTGGGCTTAAGACTCAAGACCTTTACAGTTTCCTGCCTCTTTTTCGTCATTTATTATTCTGCATCCCCACTTTCCAGTTCACTCTCTCTGCTGTTTCCTCTACCGAAAAGCCATACGGCAACTATACTGATTTCATACAGCATAATCAAGGGCAAGGCCATCAGAAGCTGATTAACTATATCAGTAGTGGGAGTGACTACAGCGGCAACCAAGAAAGCGGCCACAATTCCATACTTACGGTTTTTATGAAGTCTTTTGCAATCAACGATACCGAGCCGGGCCAGAAGGACCATGAAAACGGGCATCTCAAAGATTATACCGAAACCTATCAACAGCCTCAAAGCCAGGGAAAAGTACTCTTTTACCGTAGGCATAGCGCTCAGATATTCATTGGTATACCCTAACAGAAAATCGAAGGCAGGGGGAAAGACAACATAATATGCAAAGGCGCCTCCGCCTATAAAGCAAAGAGAGGAAATAACCGAAAAAGGCAGGAGAACCTTTTTTTCATGGCTGTACAACCCGGGGGCCACAAAAGACCAGAATTTCCAGAAAATAACCGGACTGGCTATGACTACGGAGGCAGCCAGAGCCAGTTTTAGATAAAAAAAAAGGCTTCCTGATAAGAGATGAATATAAGATTGGAATCTTCCGGCAACACCTTATAAAGAGGGGCCAGAAACCACTGGCCGATTCCCTCGATGAAATAGTATGAGACGGCAAAACCTATGCCCACGGCGATAAGCGAATGTACCAAGCTGTCCCTCAGCTCTCTGAGATGCTGGGTCAGCTCCTGTTTTTCCATATGTTCCATAAAGGAGTTACCTTTTTGATTCTTTCATAAGACAGCTGCTGCCAGAAAATGGGACCTTTTTCTCTTATATTACGGGATTGACTGGCTTGCGAATTAAATTCATGAAAACCCGATGAAGATATATAGAAATCTGCATCTATATCCCAGGGGGCTCGGGGGATCTGCTCAGATATGACCTGTTCCTGATTGCAGGCCATTACCACCGGACTCCAGGCGTTTCCGGGGCATGACCGGACCAGGAGGGCGAAGGCCAGATCAAAGAAACCGTTGCCGTCACCCAGCCGGACACCATCATCGTTTAAGGCGAGTCCATCAGTCAGGAAAAGGTCTACAGGCTGCTTCCTGGACAGATCAAGCAGATTACCGTATTTTTCTATTCCTTTAAAAGATACGGCATGTTCAAGATCTTTAAAATCAATAGAGTAAGCCTGAAATCCATAGATTCCACTCTTTAAGGCCGGACCTGCCACAATCAGTTCCTTACCGTCCACAAGGCAATTAATCCGCACCTGGCTCAATTCTCTGGCAGGTGAGACGAAAATTCGTTCGGCCCGGCGATAAGGCTGAAAGCCCCGAAGCTGCTGAGCGACCCTGCCGGGTTCCCGCAGATTTGTCAGCCCGGCTGAAAGTTCCTGGCGCAGCCTGATTTTCTCCTCTTGAATAATATCTAACTGCGGCTTTTCCAATTACATGGATGGGGATTTCTTGCTTCCCGAAATAACAGATGAGGACTCATCATTACGCAGTTCGGCTCTGAGTCTGGCCACATCCTGATCGATTGACCCTTTCTTGTTTTCAGCAGGTTTTTGTTTCTTATTGGCAACCAAAACTGCCCGGGACGGTGCAGGGGACAATTCATCTCCCCAGACCCTGAAACCGGTATTCACCAGTCTGCTTATATCGCTCCACATTGTCTCGCTTCCCATGACAGCGACGATTATCTCCTTATCATGACGCTTGAACTGGCCGACGTAGGTCTGCCTGGCGACATTGGTATAGCCGGTTTTACCGGCCACAGCCCCCTTTATCCGCCACAATGCCTTATTATGGTTTCTAAGCAGCCTGCCGTAGCTGGTATAACCCTTTTTCGTCCTTAGGATATCCGCAAAATCAGGATCTTCCATCGCCTTATCAAAGATGGTGGCCAGATCCCGGACCGTTGACTTCTGACCGCGACGGGTAAGTCCGGTAGCTGACTTGCATACCGTATTACTGGCTCCAAGCTCCCTCGCCTTGGCAGTCATCATCCTGGCAAAACTCCATTCGGAACCGGCGATTGTTTCTCCCAGAGCCACGCCTGCATCGTTGGCAGAGGAAATAAGCAGACTTTCTATCAAATCACGGGCATAGTATGACTTTCCCCGGTTCAAATAAATCTTGGATCTGGGCATCCCGGAGGCCCTGTTACTGGTAAAAACCCATTCCCGGTCTTTGAGATTATCAAGAGCGATGAGGGCGGCAAGGACCTTTATGGTACTGGCCGGCTGGCGTTCCAGGTCCGGATTATGGGCATAGAGCACTCTGCCGCTTATTCCATCCTTGATAATTGCGGCCTTGGCTGTAATGCTTCTGGTAAGTGAGGGAAGAGAGGCAACGGCAGGCTGGCTGCAGGTATTTACCTTATTATCGGGGTCAGCGGGTATGACAGAAGCGGCCTCAGCGCTGCCTGATGTCCTTGAGGATTCCTGCAGACGGTGTTTGGCTGCGGCAGTAATTATAAAATCTTCAGCCGAGTTGGCAACACTGGCGAAAATTATGGTATAAACAAACAAAAACAAGGGAATAAACACAACATGCTTTGGTTTGAGCATACCTCCCTCCTCGAGAAGAATCCACGAATGAAAGTACCTTAAGGTACATGATGGCAGCGATTGAGACTTAACACTCCATTACAGGAGAAACCGAAATATCAACTTTTAACAGATTTACTCGCGACAGATCAGGCTACAACAATAATAATAATAAGAGGCTGTAAAAGCTATACCTCCCTGACCGTCCTAATCAGTATAGCATTTGAGCCTTACACAATATATTCATAATATATTTATCGCATAAGTAAATGAAAAACTGCAACAATATTCTCACCTTGACTTTAAAAATTTATAGACCGGCAAAAATAACAGCCGGTAATACGGTATCGAAAAAAGGATAAACGCCGCCATGCCTCTTGATACAACTATTTGTTTTTACACCATTTCACGCAATGAAAGGACAATTCATCTGAGCTTTGACCGACAAAAACATATAGAGGCATTAAGAGATGCAAAAAATTTATTTTCATCCCGGGAGCTGAAAACAGATAGCAAAGAATTTTCTGAAAAAGCTTTAAAAAAATTACTTGCCGAAAATATAAAAGAAACGCCGCTCCCGACAAATAATCCCTTTATTGAAAGGGCCACACCTTTTCAGCGTCGGGTCTGGCAGCTTATCAGCACCATAAGCTACGGGAAGACAAAAACCTATGGCGAACTTGCCCGCTCCCTGGGAGGAATTTCCCTCGCCCGGGCGGTGGGCGGCGCCTGTAATGCCAATCCTCTGGCCCTATATATACCCTGTCACAGGGTTGTAGGCAAAAACGGACCCGGGGGCTTTGCCGGCGGCAGCGGGATCAAGTGCAAGCTGCTCGAACTGGAAGCCTGTAGCTAAATATCCACCAGCTCTCTGGCCTTATCCATTTCCAGGATCAGATCCGACATGCTTATTCGTATTTCTTCCTGACTTATACCCAGTTCTTTCAGATATTCCGGCTGTTTTTCTGCCTCGGGTGCATTCAGGCCTACTCCTGAACCTGTGCTTATGACCAGGTTGTCGCTTAAGGCGATAAGGGCAGTTAAAGGGGCACCGGTCTGGGCAGAAGGGTTATGATGGTTTCTGACCGCCTCTATCTGCGAGACCGGGAACTCCCATTTTTCCAAGATAATTGCCCCGAGCTCGGCATGATTAATGCCTATGACTTCTTGCTCGGCCCTGACAAAGCTGCAGTTCTTCCTCTCCACTATTTCCACAATCCTTTCAAAGCCCTCAGATACAAAGGCGCTCATAAACCTTTTACCGATATCATGGAGAAGGCCAGTGGTAAAGGCGCTGCCCTGATCGATCCCGTCTGCATAACGGCTCAGGAGTTTTGCCATAAGGCCGGCGGCAACAGAGTGATTCCATAACTCCCCCTCCTCCAGCTTATAGCCTTTCCCCGCTGCACCTTCATAATACCCGACACTGGCTCCAGCCATTATCAGGTCCTTAAGAGTATTGTGGCCGAGAATAACCACCGCCTCCCTGATCGAGAAGATTTTCCGGGAGGAACCGAAGTAGGCGGCGTTGCACATCTTCATGATATTTGCGGTGATCGCCTGATCATACTGAATCACCCGGGCAAGATGATCCGCACTTACATCGGGATCCTCGAACAGTTCAACAACCCTTCGCGCCACTCTGGGGAAAGGGGGAATCTGATCCACATCGGCTAATATTTCTTCTACCCGGCTCATAATTGGCAACTGCTTCCAGTGAAGTAACAGTTGATTATCCCCCTGTGAAGGCATCAGTTTATTTTATCCTTGCCCCCTAAAACCACACATCATCGAATTCTTGATCTTTGCTCTCCTGTTTTTCATCTTTCTCGAGCAAGGCGGGATCTATCTCCATCAGGGCCTCTTCAACCACCTTGAGATGCTTTTCCACCTTGTTGACAATCCCCGCTTCAGGGTATTTCTCCAGGATATCCAGCAACAGCTGTCTTGATCTCTTAAGATAATCGATTCTGGTCCTCTCATCTTCTGCATTCCGTCCTTTCATAAAAAGATCGGCCGCCTTTTCATGTTTGGAGGCAGCAGCAAGACGAATCGTCTCTCTTATCTCCTTCCTGGCTTGCTCCCTGTAGTCGGTATCCAGGAGCGATCGGAATTGTTCCAGGGCCTTGTCATACTCCTTCTGGTCCAGGGAATCTACCGCCTTATCCCACTGGGCGGTCAACGCCTGTTCCCTTAATCTTTCCTGACGAAGCTTTTCCTGAGCCTGTTTTTTCCGGATGGCGGATTCTGTATCCTTTACTTTCTGCTGTAACTCTTCCGGAACATCCAAGCCGTTCAGATTACCTACAATCTCCAGGGCACCGTTGAAGTTGTCCTCCTTGACCAGCTCTACAGCCCGGCTGAGTTCCTGATACACATATCTTTCCACCCTGTTTCCCGCCTGTTTCTCAAGAAGCATGCCAAGCTCGGCTGCCTGCGATCCAGGATAGAATTGCCTGAGTTCAGCCACTTTCTTAGAGAGGACGCGGGGGATTTCCCGCTTGTCACTGGCAAGCCAGCTGCGAAGAGCCTCGCTGTAGAGTTTTAATTCTCTGTACGAGGATTCTAAAAGTTTGTCGTATCTTTCAGCCTCCTTGCCGGTATCAATACAGGAACTTCTGATATCATCAATCTCATCCAGCTGCAGCCTGGCCTGGTCAAATTCCCCCAAGGCAATAAGAAACTCTACACTCTCCCGGCGCAATGCCAGACTTCTGGAACATTTTTCACTGTCCTCGGCCAGGGTCTCCATAAAAACAGCTACAGCCTCTTCAAGCCTGCCCCTTTCAAGCAAGGCCCGGCCATAACTCACCTTTATCTCCGGCGGAATTTCCGCTTCAACTAAAAAAGTTACAATGAATTCATAAGAGTCAACCGCTTTATCGTATTGCTTGCGTTCGGCATAATGCTGGATTAAATCAGCTGCTCCCTGGATCATCAGTGTTCTGCACTTTTTTATAGCCGGAGATTTTTCAATGCTGGAGAAAAGCCCTTCCCCGCCAGGTTTCCCGGATCTGAGGGCGGCGAAATCCTTTGCCAGGATATTCCAGACACCGGCCTCACCAAGTGAGGTGTCCTCACTAGTGGCATTTAGAGAAAGAAACTCATAATCTTTAACCATATCCTGGAATAAAGATGTACATTGCTGCCAATCTTCTTGCTCAACCGCTTCCAGATTCTGGTTACTTAGCTTTGCATCAAACCTTTCCCAGTCTCCGAGCTTCTCCCGGTAAAAATTAAGACGCTGCTGAATCAGATCTGCCCGGGGCAACTTGTCCTCTACCTTTTCAGGCTCAGGCTCAGGCTCAGGCTCAGGTTCAGGTTCAGGTTCAGGTTCGGGCTCGGGCTCGGGCTCAGTTATTTCTATACCAGGCAGTTCACCTTCTTCAGGCTCAATCTGTTCATCTTCAACGGTTTCCTGGTCTTTCCCCCTGTCAACCTCGTCTTCCTGTTCAGGGGGTGGTATAATCACCGGTTCCTTGGGAACCGTCCCCTGGCAGCCGTTCAGCAAAAACAGTAGACCGCCGATTAATAAAAAAGATATTTCTGTCTTTCTCATCTTGTTTGCATACCTTTAAGACTGGAAGTTTATAAACTGGCCCTATCTGATCTTTTAATCTTTCTGCCGCCAATATGGGCGGTACCACCTCTCCAGCTGAGGTCCACCCTTACTGTCCATCTCGCCGAATGTAGCCACGGATGCCGGGCCTGTCACCTCCCTTCGGACATCTTTTTGTCCAGTTAGAGGAGCACCGCTTCTCCGGTCCACAGGCACATGGATCTGACCAAGATCGGGATAATGCAAAGGGACCTTTTTCGCCCCGGCAAAAGCAAGATCCACAAAGTCCAGGGAATCAGCGTATCTCTCATGCCGGACAATGCCCTCAGCCATTCTGGTCCAGGCCCGAAGAGCCCCGCTTGATCCGGTAATATGGGTAGAGGTCCTGACCATGGGACGATTATCATCATAACCCAGATAGGCGCCCACCATAACAGGCCTTTCCAGACTAACGCCGTTGCCGGAATCAGATATACCCGGTACTGCACCTACAAAAGTGGAATTCCTGTAACTATCCGCGGTACCGGTCTTGCCGAAAAGAGGGATCTGCAGATCCCCGATCAACGATTCTGCCCCCTGGGAAGAAGAACTCTCCCTGATCTTAACTTTCCGGGCCGCATATCTTCCTGTACCGTAACCGACAACATTTTTCAAAATGTCTGCGACTTCCAGGGTGGTATGGGGATCGATAACTCTCCTGCTTTCCGGATCGACGGAATATATAACTTCGCCATCAGGCCCTTCGATCCGGGAAATCATACGGACCCGGGAATCTCCGTCTGAGCCGGAATTCTTTATTTCACCTGTCAACAGGGATTCATATAAACGGGTCAATTCATAAAGACTTACCACATTTGAACCAAGAGGGAAAGAAAGGACCGGCTCAAGATCTGAGCGGATACCGGTAGCCCTGCAGAGACCTCTTAAATATTCAATTCCGGCCACCACCCGGAAATCAGGGACAGAGTGCAGGACCTCCGGAGCATAGGGGCGGTGGCGTTTCAGTCGTTTCAACTCTTCCTGCAGGCTATTATCTACGATTCTTACCGTCTCCAGGCTCAACAGATTATCAAGCTTCACCGAATCCCAGAATGTTTTTCTTTCAGTCTTATCCAACTCAGACAAAAATTCCAGAAATTCATGACGGCGGACCCGCCTCCAATTGTCTCCAGGCTTTTCCAGAGCAAAGGCATAATCAGCATTCCTTACAGCCCGCCGGTACTCCCGTTCGGACGGAATACCACTTCCAGAGAAACGGATATAGAGATTGTGGACCGGGATACCTTCCGAATCCTCCAGCAACACTTTGAGCCCCAGCAACCTGTCCCGTAGATCCTGGAAGCGTTCGAAGTTATAGCCCGATATCTCCTTTGTTATCTCCATCTCCCTTTCCTCAGTATCTTCTTCCACCGGATCAGTAAACTGGTCACCGTAAACAAACCTCTGCAACACAGGGAGATCATCATCTCTGCCGGCAAAGGCAAGATCCGCCCTGCAATTGGAGAGAGCAGCGACAAAAGCGGTACGCTCCAGGGCCTGGTCATCAACCACAATTCCCATTTTATCCCGCACCCTTCTCTTGTATTGTTGATAAGACTCATCCTTCTCCCGGGCCAGCCCCAGATTGGCCAGCAAGTCTTTAAACTGGGCCGGAGTCAGGCGATCGCAGAGATGATACAGCAGCCAGACCGAAGCGACATTCTCCGATTTGACCCCGGCCCAGGCCATGGAGATCTTTTCATAAGGACTGTAATGGTCGGGTTGGGGGACATAAGGCTTATCATGATAGACAAATCCTCTCCTGCGGTTATCCAAAAGGTCGAGGCTATTCCAGCCTAACTGAAGGGCGGCGGCATAGAGCGGGGCCTTGAAAGTGGACCCCATAGGCCGTTTGGCTTTAACAACACGATTATAATGAAGGTTGTCATAACCTCCGATCACCCCCTTTATCATGCCGTCCTGCACAACCAGAGCCCCACCCTGAAGCTCGGGATATTTTTCAAGGGCCAACTCATACTCACCTGTCTTGTCATTGCGTCCTTTAACCGAGATGTAGATCAGATCCCCTTCTCTGATCTGATCAAGGAGAAGCGGCCGGTCGTCCTTGCCGGGCTCGGACCAGCGCTGGCGCTCATATCTGACCAGAGCCGTGAGGGCGGGGCGCAGGCCTTCTTCTCTGATAATCCCGGTTGCACCGTTCTTCTCCCTCTCTCTATCCAGATGGACCTCGACTATCGGCTCATCCCCCTTGTTGATCCCGGTAACCCGGCCCAGCAGGAAATCGCCCTTCTCCGGAGAAGATCTGTTTTCCAGGGCCAATCCGGCATACCTGTCCTGAATTTCCTTCCTCTCATAACCGGAAAGACGTATATCCAGCCGAGACAGGGTACTGCGCAGAGACTGAACCGCCGTATTCTGAATTTTGCGGTCAATTGTGGTAATTACATTGATACCGGAAGTTGCCACATTATCTATGCCATGGTCTTCAAGAGCCTGCTGGATCGCGTCAACACTAAGATCCTCCTCAACCATATCCATGACCGTGTTCAAGGGATATCTCATTTGTCCCTTGTTAAAGGAAACCGGTTTATTAAGGGCCTGATGATATGTCTTGGAGTCAATCATCTCGAGATCATGCATCCGCCTGAGGACATATGCCGTTCTTTCTTCGGCCCTCTCCCTGGCCAGTTCCTTTTCAGCGGGATCGCTCTTGGTGAAGGGATTGTAATGACTGGGGCCTTTGACGCTTCCGGCAATAAAAGCGCACTCCACCAGAGTCAGATCATCCACCTCCTTATCAAAGAAATAACGGGCGGCAATCCCTATCCCTCTCCCATTACCGCTGACATAAAACTGGTTGGCATAAAAGGTCAGGATATCCTCTTTCGTATAATGGTGCTCAAGACGGAGGGCATAGAGAAGTTCCCTTAATTTCGCCTGTAGAGAACGCCCTTGCCGTTTGAACAGATTTTTTGCGGTCTGCTGGGTAATGGTACTGCCACCCTGAACTATGCGACCGGCCTTGATATTAGCGATAAATGCCCGTATGATACCGGACAAATCTATACCGGGATGAGAAAAAAATTTCTTATCTTCCGTGGCAACAATGGCATTGATAAAATCTTCAGGCAGACGGTCATAGGGGACATAGAAGCGATGTGACCCGCGAAAGAAAACCCCCATGACGGTTTCCCCATCATTGTAATAGACCGGACTCTGTCTGGACAAAATATCCTGGATACCTTCCTTGTCAATTTTACTGCCGGCTGAAAAAACGACCAGACCCAGGTAAGCAGCTACAACCAGAAGCACAGATAAACCGATTAAACCGGAGCATATAATAAAAATCTTTTTGAGCATATAATTAATTGAAAAAAAAATTCATACGAATTATGGTTGCAAGGCTCACGACAAGAACCTATAATTTAACCAGTATATTCCTCAGACCTCAAATTACCTCTTTTAAGCATATTATCCTCATCTAAAGTAAGGTCAATATATTGGATAGCACAAAAAAACACAATATATCATATACATTCTCCTTCGTTGCCGTCATTTTGTGCATTATTTTTTCATCCTGTTCCATTTCCGGCAACAAAGGGGTTCAGCCGCCTCCCACAATGAGAGAAGAGCCGGAAACGGAGGAAATACAGTCAAGAGGCGGCAGCAAGAAGGAACTTTCGGCTGCCGAGGCTGAACCAGCCCAGCCAACGAACTGGTATTACCCCTTCATGAGAGCGGAATTACCTGAAACTAAAAATAAAGGTAAGGACATAGGCGAAGACAGCAGCCCGTCTGCCACAGACACTCCTTCAGTACCGCCACAGGCATCATCCCCGGCCCCGGAGCCTGAAATTACCTACGATTTTCCCATCACCATGAATCGGGAGGTAAAAAAATACATCAACCTTTTCCAGCATGGCCAACGATATACGTTTAAAAAGTGGCTGGAACGGTCAGGTAAATATCTACCCTTGATCAAGAGAAAACTCAAGCAGAAAGACCTGCCCCTTGATCTTGCCTATCTCCCCCTGATAGAATCCGGCTATATTCTTAACGCCTACTCCAGCTCCCATGCCGCAGGCCCATGGCAATTCATAGAATCAACAGCCAGAAATTACGACCTGCAGATCAATTCCTATATCGATGAACGCTATAACCCGGTGAAGGCCACGGAAGCGGCAATCGGCTACCTTTCTGACCTCTACAGGGAATTCGGCGACTGGCAATTGGCGGCTGCCGCCTATAATGGCGGTAAATATAAGGTCATGAAAGGGATCAGACAGTACAATACCAAAAACTTCTGGGAGCTTGCCCAAAAACCCCATCTCTTTAATGAAACTAAAAACTATGTCCCCAAACTGATCGCTGCCATACTGATTGCCAAGAACCCGGAAAAATACGGATTCGACGACCTGAATTACGCCGATCCCCTGGATCATGATACCATCAAGGTCGAGCCCTGGACTTCCCTGCGCAAGATAGCAGTAGCCTGTGACACCGATCTGGAAGAAATAAAGGAATTAAACCAGGAACTGAAAAAACAGGTCGTTCCCGCCGTCAATGAAAATTTCCGGGTTAAAATCCCTGCCGGGAAAAAGGAGCTGGCCTCCAGGAATCTGCCCAAGGTACACGCTGTAATTCATACCAGCTACAAAACCCATGTAGCTCAGAGAGATGAAAACCTGTCTGATATCTGCCGGCGCTACAACTTAAATAAAACAACCATCCTCAAAGCCAACAACTTGGAGAGTGCCAGACTTAAAAAGGGCCAGCGGCTGCGCATTCCTTTTCAGACTAAAAGATTCACTCTCCTGGACACCCCTCCATCAAGGGTTATGGCAGCTGAAGACGGTTTTATCCTACACCAGATAAAACCGGGAGAGACCCTTTCCCAGATCTCCCTCAAATACCGGGTACCGATACGACAGATCGCCTCCTGGAACAATTTGAAGGACGTTCATGGTATCACTGCCGGGGACAAACTGGCACTTTATATCACCAACGACAATCCATCCGTCCCCCACCTCAACCGTGACAGAACCGGGGACCAGCAGATGGCCCTTGCCGACAGGCACTACAAAGTAAAAAAAGGCGACAGTCTCTGGGAAATAAGCAAACGCCACGGGATCAGCGTAGAAAAGATAAAATCATTGAACAACCTCCAAGACAACCTTATCCATCCCGAGACCAGGCTACTTCTTCTTGAAAAAGAACAGTCCGGAGGATAAATAGAAGTATCAGTCAGGGTTCCTGTATCAACCAACGGGTCCTGGGATCGTAGATCCATCATAAAAGCGGTATATTGAAATTAAACACTGCTTCCGAGCAATGAAGATAGAAGGAAAAACAGCCCTGGTTCTGGGAGGAATCAAAGGTATAGGCAAAGAGATAGGCC
>JBKHJR010000064.1:0-16460 GCA_046537975.1 Desulfurivibrionaceae bacterium | reverse complement strand
CATCTGGGCCGCCATATCATCACTTTCCATGGGTTTCATGGGATCCTGGTGCTGCATCTGAGTCATGAAAAGCTCCATGAAATCCTGCCGGTCAAGATCACTATCCCCCACCGGTTCATGTACGGGCTTTTCCTCCTGCTGGTATGGGATATTACTGCTTACTTCCGAAACCGTCATGCTCTCTCTCCCCGTTTTGAATTATAACTCCGGACTAAACGATCAAGCTTATGCCGTCCTTCCCCCTGTTATCTCCTGTTCTTTCTCCCTCCATATCAAACGGGGCAAGGACGGGATTCTCCTCGTCATCAATCACCTCCCGGCTGCCGGTCCTTCTCTGAAAGAGATCTTCAAACTGCTTTTTTTCCCGGGAACTGTCCTCCTGACCGACAAACACCGAACAATCGTCAAGGGAAAATCCCTTCTGCCCCATACTGTCCCTGAAGTTTTGCATATTGCCTTCCAGGATATCCTTTACCCGGGCATTTTCCATATTAAAGGTAACCGAAACATGATCATTGCGGACCTGGAGATCAACTTTGACCTCCCCCATTTCCGGGGGATTGAGGCGCAAGACCAGGTTATGCTGTCTGTTTGTCAAACCGCGCATTACTCCGGAAGATATCTGCTGCATCACCTGTTCGGAAAGCTGCTGGGGGGGACGGCCCATTATCCGGCCGTTTTGCATAATCTGCAGGGAAGACTGATTATCCGGCTTGGCCATATGATTGAAATTAAATGTCTCAGTGTCCTCGGATAAAAAATTATGTGGGAAATCCTTCCGAACCGAAGTGGTCATCAACATATCCTGCCAGAAGTCCGATTTCTGTGCCGCTCTGCTATTTCCGCCCGGAATTTTTTCAACGGAACCTTCCTTTTTATCATGAAAGGAGGAGAACCATTTACTATTGAGCATCCTGCTCTTTTCTCCGGATTGCCGCAGTAGACCGCCAAGCAGGAGTTCGTCCTCATTGCCTGTGGCCTTCTGAATCTGGATCCGGGACATATCCACCATCTTCTGAACATCCCGGAACAGGGAATCAACTGTTTCCTGAACCACCTTGGACCAGCCGGCCGACTTATCATTAAACTGCGCCTGCCCCAGCACCTTCTCCAGATCGGCCAGGAACTTGGGGACCTTTACCCGAGGCTGACTGTCTCGGGCATTTTCAACCCCGGCCTGCAGTATTTTTTTCAGGCGGTCCAGGTTGAGAGAAGACTCCGGGCCCTCGTTTTTCCCGGAGGACTGCTCCATAAAATTCTTGAGGTTTAGTTCCGGGAACAGCTTATTTCTGAGACTTCTGTCCACTCCTGCCTCGGAAAGCAGGTTAAAGAGCTGCCTGTTTTCCCATTCGGAAAGCTTGATCTTGCCGGTCTCTCCGGAAAGTTTTGCCGGATCTGAATCCATATCCCGGAGTCCCTGAAGAAACTTTCCCAGATCAAGTCGGTTATCACCGGTAACAGCATCAGCAGCAAGTTCCCTGATCCGGGAACTGTCCACACCCATCTTGGTCAAAAGACTTTCCAGAAAAGGAAGCCTGGTTTCCGGTACTGTTATCCGCCCCTCTTCAATATCACGCAGCTGACGGTCAAGGCTTTCCAGAATTGAATTTACATTCAGGCTGTTATCCCCGCCCCCCAATTTATCCATAACAGCGCCCAGTTGTCCTTCAGTCATCCCCGCATCAAGGGCCAGCTCCTTAAGGGCATCTCTGTCCGTTATGCTCACCTCCCACTCCCCGGGCCCTAAATCTTTTTGCTTGGCCACCTCCTGGAGATCCTGGAGGAAAATACTCAATATCGCCGCAGCCCTTTCATTCTCGGCCCGGCCTTCCTTATCCTTCTGGAGCAAGGATGAAAGCCGGTCTTCCCGGTTTTCTCCTAAACTTTGGGTTTCACCACGCACCCCTAACTTATCACGGTTTCTGGCAACAACTGCCTCCAGTTTCTGATCGAAATGACTGCTGAAAGAGGATCTCTCCCTGACTCCCTGACCAGTCAGCATGTTATATCCACCTTCGGCCTGCATCGGCTGCATCATTAGAGGCATATAATCCATCTCCGGAATGCCCGTACCTGCCTTTACCCCCGGAATGGGAGGAGACAGATTATGTAAGGCAATATTGGTATAATTGTTTTGACCTGATTTTTTTGCAAACCTGATGCCAATACAATCTTACTTAAAAGATATAAGGCATTTTAAAGGTGAGGAGGCGGTATAAGCGGTTAATTGAGTGGAAGGTGATAAGAGATTAGCGGAAAGCGGGATGGGGGTAATGGCAAATTTTTCCTTTTCCGGAAAAACAGGAGTGAACTTTTTACCTACTTGATCATAAATAATAAAAAATCTAATCCTTAGTTTTATTTCAGGCGGCCCATAAGACGGCTTATCTCAACCGCCTTTTCCCCATCCATCCTGGGAACAATATCAGCGACTTTTTCGCTGTCCATGCCCTTGAGGATCCGGGCGGCATTTTCACTGCTCATGCCGTTTAAAAGAGGGGCCGCTTTGGATGCTCTCATAGTGCTGTAGACCTCGACAAGATTATCAAAATCTTTATCAGCCTTTTCCTGAAACCGGGCCAGTTTCCGGTCCAGATCTTTCTGGAGTTCTTCCCACCTGGCAATCTTTTGGTCCAGTTCCTCTTCCAGGTCCTTAAGCATTTCCTCCCGCTGGTCGAGTTGATCCGCCCGGGCGGCCAGCTTCTTTTTCCTGGCCTCAAAGGCTGCGGCGCACTCCCTATCAGAAAAGGAGACATCCACTGGGTTATTATTGTCCCTATCCTGGGATATGGCGGGAAAAGGTACGATCAGGATTAATAAAAGAAAAAACAGTCTCTTCATGGCACAGGCGTCAGATTTCGGGATTCAGATGTCGGATAAAAGATGAGTGCCAAGCAAGGCGTGACTTTTAAGGGTTCCATTTCCAAAACAGCCTGCTTAAATTTATACATCATCATTCGTGATTACCCCCGACCGTAACGGAGCACAGCCTGTTCATCATTTGAATTCTGCTCCTGCCTCTTGAATTCATGGAGATAATTGCGCCAGTCCCTTTCCTTGATCACCTCCATGGTCTTACGCTTTTTCATGGCCTCGACCAGCTGACCTCTAAGTTCTGAAATCACCTTTTCCTGGGAGGCTACGGTATTCTCCTGCATAACTATCTCCAGTTCCTTGGACCTTATGCCGTTCATATAGTGCATGAAAAGAGAACCGGAAATACTTTTTTTCTTGCGCTCCTCCATGTCAGCCAGCATCTGCCGGCGCTGGTCCCGCAATTCAGCAAGCTGGTCCTGGTGCCCTTTCAGAACTGCCTGTTCGCGAGCCAATTTGAGCTGGAGTTCTTCTTCCAGATTCTCTCTTACCCTGAGAAGGGAGGCAAACCTGAAGTTAAAAGCCATGGCGAGTTTCCGGGTTTAAGGTTCAGAGTTCAACCAAAGAGCCTATTTTGTCAAATCCATAAGATCCCGCCTGCTTCGGGCCAAATCGACTTTGCTCTGGACTTCCTGCTTCAAATAATCGTTAAAGCTGTCAATCACCTTGATTGCCTGATCAATTTTAGGATTGGAACCCTTGACATAGGCCCCTATATTAATCAGGTCCTCGGAGCGGCGATAAGTGGAATAGATCTCCAGGAAACGCCGGGCCGCCTTAATATGCTCTTCCGGCACCACATCAACCATACAGCGGCTGATGCTCTCGGTTATTGCAATTGCGGGATAATGACCCTGACCGGCCAGATTCCGATCCAGGACGATATGGCCGTCCACGATGGAACGTACGGCATCGGCAATGGGTTCATTCATATCATCGCCTTCCACCAGTACCGTATATATTCCGGTGATACTTCCTTTGTTTTCACAGGTGCCGGAACGTTCCAGGAGGCGGGGCAGCTGGGAAAACACCGATGGCGTATAGCCCCTTGAAGTAGGGGGCTCCCCGATAGCCAGGCCCACCTCCCTGCCGGACATGGCAAAACGGGTTACCGAGTCCATCATCATTATGACATCCCGGTTCTGATCACGGAAAAATTCGGAAATGGCCATGGCCAGATAAGCCCCGCGCATCCTGACCAGGGGCGGACTATCAGAGGTAGCCACAACTATAACGGAACGGGCCATCCCTTCCGGCCCCAGTTCCTTTTCAATAAAATCCTTGACTTCCCGGCCCCGTTCACCTACCAGAGCGATGACACTGATATCAGCGGCAGTATGTCTGGCTATCATGCCGAGCAGGGTGCTTTTGCCCACCCCGGATCCCGCCATTATACTGATCCGCTGGCCTTTACCCAGGGTGAGAAGGCCATTTATAGGCCTGACTCCCACATCAAGCGGCCCTGCGATCCTTTCCCGTTCCAGGGGATTCAGGGGCTCGGCGTAGAGGGGATAATCCTGTTCAGCATTCAACGGCCCCTTGCCGTCCATGGGCCGCCCCAGGCCGTCTATAACCCTGCCTAAAAGGGCTTCCGAGACAGGAACCCTGGCCTCCCTATCCAGGAAGGTTATCTCGCTGCCGGGCTCCACTCCCTGCATGGAACCAAGCGGCATCAACAGAGTAGCTCCCTCCCGAAAACCGACCACTTCCGCGGCCACCCTGGTATTGCCCCGGTGGACGTCAATCATGCAAATACTGCCCACAGGCACACCGGGCAAGTGTCCTTCAATCACCATGCCGATGACCTGATTTACCCGGCCCCGAACCGAGATCAGACTCTCTGATCCTGCCGCCTCAATAGCAGCTGGAAAACTTATCATAATATCTGTAAATGGTATATAGCCCGGCGAGCTGCTCTCCCGAAGTTATTATCCATCTTCCGCCTCCTGATCACTGACCTCTGACTTCTGATCCCCCAAGGCCTTATCCACCGAAGCAAAAAGAAGATCCCTGCGGTTTTCCAGGGTGGCATCCACCTCGCCGCTGCCGGTCACTATCAAACAACCCCCGGCAGAGATTGCCTCGTCCTCAACCAGTTCCACAGATCTTCTTCCCTCGCCCGCCAAAATCCCGCTCTCCTCACCATCAGCGCTCAACCGTTCAATATCAGCCCTGTTGAGTTTGACGGTAACCGTGGAACTTTCAACAATGTATTCCAGGGCACTTTTTAATATGTTCCTGAGAGCCCCTTTATCCTGTGAGATCTCCTGCTGGACAAGACGTTCAACCATTACTTTGATCAGTTCCAGAATTTCTGCTTCATATTTCCCTACAAGGTTTTCACGAGCCTCAGCCAGTTCGTTGATAAGGTCGGCGGTTAAACTTATCTTCTCGGAATATTCCTCTCTCCCTTTCCTCCGCCCTTCTTCCCGGCCACTGGCAAAACCCTCTTCATAAGCCTTCTGTTTCAGCTCTTCCTGTTCCGCCAGCATCCTGTCCCGTTCTTCCCGGGCCTGCCTTAAGATCTCTTCCGTTTCAGATCGGCTACCTCTTTTGGGGCTATTGCCGGGAGCACCACCATCTTCGTTTTCAGCTCCATTTTCTCCCGGATCAGAGCTTCCTCCGGCCAGACTGTCATAAGAGACGAACTCATCCTCTTCCAGGCCACCATATATTCTATTAATTTCAATCGGATCAGACAAACTCTTCCTCTGCCCCGGCAGTTACCAGCATTACTTTACCTTCACTCTCCAGGCGCTTAGCCACCTGGATAATGGATTGCTGGGCCGCTTCAACATCCTTGACTCTGGTGGGCCCCATGACCTCCATATCCTCCTTGAGCATCTCCACGGCCCTGGAGGACATATTGGCAAAAATCCTCTCCTTGAGCTCATCGGAAGCAGTTTTAAGGGCCAGTTTGAGATCATCGGTAGATATCTCCTTGAGGATGGCCATCATGCCACGATCATCAATCTGCAACAAATCCTCAAAAACAAACATGAGCCGGCGGATCTCTTCAGCCAGTCCCTCACGCTGCTCCTCTACACCTTCAAGTACATGGCTTTCCAGGGAGCGGTCCACGTTGTTCAGGACCTCGGCAACCGATTCCACTCCTCCCAGGCGCTGACCCTCCATACCCTCGACAGCCAAAAGCTCCTCCTGGAGAACCCGGTCTACATCCACCAGGATATCAGGACTTACCTTGTCCAGCTCCGCCATTCTCATTACCACCTCAATCTGGACATCTTCTTCCAGTTCAGCCAAAATTTCCGCAGCCTGGCCGGTTTCCAGGACTGAAAGCACCAGGGCTACGGTCTGGGGATGCTCATTGCGCAGGAAGTTTTGAAGCACCTTGGGTTCAAGTTTTCTGGCCTTCTGGAACAGAGTGACCCTCCAGTCGGAGCGAATATCATTGAGGATCGAACTGGCCTTATCCGAGGGGACCGCGGATTTCAGGGCATTCTCAAGCATTTCAGTCCCGGAAAGATAGATCTCATCCCCTCCCTTATCACTGCGGAACTCGCTGAGCAGGGCGGCAACATCTTCCTTATCCACCCGGTCAATTCTGGACATCTGGCGTCCGACAGTCCTTATCTCTTCATCATCAAGGCGCTTGAAGACCTGGGAAGTAAAATCATCTCCAAGAGTAAGAAGAAAGACCGCAGCCTTTTCCGGACCTGTTAAATTGTCTTCTGATCCTCCTTTGGGGCGAACCATACCTGAGTCACTCTCCTTCCCTCAACCAGCGTCTAACCAGATCAGCAGCCCGATCCGGGTCACTCTGGGCCAGTTTATAAATCCTTTCCCTGTCCGTCATCCCCCGGGGCTTCAACCCTATATCCTCCTCTTCCTCACTTTCCTCTTCAGAGCCGAATTCTACCGCCTCTCTTGCCAGCCGGGCGCTTTCTTCCTTCTGAGAGGCCAGCAGCTTAATAAAGGGACGTACCACAAAAAGGAAAAAACCAAGAATTGCCACCAGGGTTAATACCGGCATTATAGCACGCTCTACCAGAGTCTGCCACTTCTCCATGGCATCCGGAGCCATTTCCTCAGGTTTTTCTATTGACTTAAACTGCATGTTCGCCACTTCTACCTGGTCTCCCCTGTCTTCACTAAAACCAATAGCATTCTTGGTCATTCTGGTCAACCAGTCTATGTCTTCAGATGATCTGGGTTCATACTCCCTTACGACTTCACCTTCCTCATCAACCTCTTTATAGGTCCCGTCAACCATAACGGCAACTGATACTCTCTCGATGGAACCTACCTCTTCTTTTATGTTAACGACCTCACTGCTTATCTCGTAGTTTCTAACTTCATTTTCCCGGGAGAATCCTTTCCCGTTATCCTCGCCATCTTCAGACTGAACAGCAGTGGCCAACTCCCCCTTTACCCCGGGAATTCCCTGGGCATTTTCGCCGCTGGCCCCCTGTTCCCGGCTTATTTGTTCACTTCGCGCCACCTGCTCCTCCGGATCATAGCTTTCCCGGATAGAGTCAACCTCACTGAAATCAACATCTGCATTCACCCGGACAACCGCTTTATTTCTTCCCAGAACCTCATCAAACATGCTCTCCAGTTTATGGCGCAGGTTACGCTCCATCTCGTGGGTATACTTCAACTTGCTGGCTGCCATGGCGGACTGGGAATCAATACCGTCCTTTGGATAAAGAAGGCGTCCGGTAGTATCAACAACAGTGACATCCTCGCCTGACAAACGGGGCACAGCCCCGGCCACCAGATTCACCACCGATTTAATCTCCTGCTCACTCAGTCCCGCGGAATTATTCATGCCGAGACTGACAGAAGCTGACACCGGCTCCGACTCCTCGACAAAGACCGATTGCTTGGGACGGGCAATATGAACCCGGGCGTCCTGAACCGCCCCGAATTCCTTGATGGTCCGGGCCAGCTCCCCCTGCATGGCTCTCTGGTAGTTGACATTCTGAACAAAATCAGTAGCCCCTAAGTTGCTTTTGTCAAAGACCTCGAAACCGACACTACCACCCCTGGGCAGCCCCTGCCCCGCGAGGTTCAGCCTGGTTTCATGCACCTCGCCCTGGGGAACCATAACAGCAGTTCCCTGTTCAGCAAGCTTGTAGCTTATCCCCTGGGACTTAAGTTCATCAACAACCGCAGCCGCATCTTTCTGACCCAGGCCGCTGTACAGCACGGCATAGTTCCTCTGGGGCTCCATGAGAGACAAATACAACAGCCCCCCCATGACAGCTATCAGCAGTGTTGCAGCAACAAGCTTCTGGGCCGTGGTCAAGTTCTTTACAGTATCTGCGGTCTGACTTAATATCTGTTTAGGTGAAGCCATAATTTATGATTATTGAATTCCCGATTCTGAATTACCAGGACAGCCACAAGAGTGTCCCCTTGCAGGCTCAAGGGAGTCCCTGCCGGGCGGAGTATCTTATGCTTTAAACCTGATCCCCAGACTTAAAGTCTTACAGACTCATCCTCATGACTTCTTTATAGGCATCAATCGCCTTCTGCTGGACCTTAGTCATCATTTTAAAGGATATTCCGGACTCTTCCAGAGCAATCATGGTCTCATGGATATTGGCATGTTCCCCGGCTATCAGGCCGTCTCTTAACTTTCCGGCTTCATTCATCTGCTGATTAACAGATTCTATGGAGTCCTCAAGGACTTCGGCAAATCCCGTACCTGGAGACTCGGTCTCAGCCTGCTTCTGGAGCTGTCCGACCCCTGCTTTCTGTACTTCAGCCAGCGGTAATATCTTCATTCAGCTACCCCCTTGAAATTTCCAGAGCCCGCAAGGCCATGCTTTTTAAAGAATCAACAGCGGTAGCATTAGCCTCATAGCTGCGCTTGGCACTTAACATGTCCACCATCTGCTCCGGGACATCCACGTTGGGCATCTCTACTATCCCTTCTTCATTGGCATCAGGATGGGAAGGATCATAGACCTCTTTAAACGGCTTGTCATCTTCGACTACCTGAGAAACCTCGACCTCGCGCAGTTCCGATGAAGCCTGTTCCAGAGCAGAGGAAAAATCATTAACGGCTTCGGCGGAAAAAACCACCGATTTTGCCCGGTATGGCCCTCCTTCTATGGTCCTGGTGGTGTTGGCATTGGCCAGGTTCATGGCAGTCACATTAAGCCTGGCTCTCTGGGCCTTGAGCCCGGAACCGCTGATATCCATAGCTGTTAGAAAATCCATTCTTATTGACCTCCTTCATCAATAGCTGTTTCCAGTCCGCTCAGCTTCTTGGCGACCAGTGAGGTGCCAATCTGATACATCAGTTGATTTTTTGACAGTTTCATCATTTCCTCATCAAGATCAACCTCACGATCTTCCACTACCACAAAAGATCCGGGCTGCATACCCGGACTTCCCATGTGGCCGGGATCAGTGTGGTCGAGGGTCACCTGATTCTGATTTTCCGTAGCCTCGGCAAGCGCCTCCTTGAAAGGAATATCCCGCACTTTATAGCCCGGAGTGTCCTTATTGGCGATATTGGACTGAACGAGCCCCTGTTTCTCCATCCTGAGATCGAGCGCCTGCTTCATCATCGGCAGGCTGCCCCCGAACAGCTTATTGTTGATCATAACCCCACCTTATGTGTTCTGAATTACGGACTCATGGTTTGCTTATTTATTGATCTTAAACAATCCTGAAAGTAAAGCCCTGCAGCAAAACTGAAAGCAAATAGTATGCCATAATAGGCAAAAAAGGTAATATGGAGAAAGGCAGGGAGGAATGCTCAGCTGATCAGGCCGCTGTTCCGATATTCATTGAGCTTATTGCGGAGGGTGCGGACGCTCACCCCCAGGATCCTGGCGGCTGAAGTACGGTTATTGTCGGTCCTGTACAGGGCCTGCAAGATCATCTGGCGCTCAACGTCCTTCAAAGTCGGCAGTTCTTCGCTGTCACCGGAAGTAAAAGAAACAAGGTCGACCTGGGGGACGGAGTCGGCCTCTTCCCCGTCTCCGGAAACGGACTGTTCGGAATTCTCCAGGTATTGAAAAGGGATTTCATCCCAGAAATCATGAGGCTCAAGATAATCACCTTCGGACAGGAGGACCGCTCTTTCAATCAGATTTTCCATCTCCCGGACATTGCCGGGCCAGTGATACTTCCTGAAGCACTCTCTGGCACCCCTGGACAATTTTTTGACTCTCTTATTATACCGGACTGAAAACTTCTTAATGAAATAATCGGCCAGGAAAAAAATGTCATCCTGCCTTTCCCGAAGGGGCGGTATAGTGATGGGGATGACATTGAGACGATAGTAGAGATCCTCCCGAAAGGAACCGTCCCTGATAGCTGCCTCCAGATTTCTATTGGTAGTGACTATGACATGGACATCAATACTAAGCGGTGAACTGCCGCCCAATCTGTCCACCTCTTCCTCCTGCAGGACTCTCAACAATTTGGCCTGCAGATGGAGAGGGATCTCGCCGATTTCATCCAGCAGCAGAGTACCGCCGTGGGCAAGCTCGAATTTGCCTTTTTTGTTGGCCGCAGCTCCGGTAAAGGCCCCTTTTTCATAGCCGAACAACTCGCTTTCCAAAAGTCCCTCGGGAAGGGCGGCACAATTCAGGGCAACAAACGGCCCCTCTCTGCGGTCACTGACTTCATGAATATAACGGGCAAAAACCTCCTTCCCGGTCCCCGATTCCCCGTAGATCAAGACAGTAGCCTTGCTCGAGGCCACAGCTTCCGCCCTCTTAAGAAGTCGACAGAACTTATCATCTGAACCAATGATCCTGATTTTGCCAACTTCCCTGTCGTCCCTGTCCTCATGCAAGCGGGGATGACCGATGCCATTACCTTTATTGACGATCCTGGAGGCAACTTCCTGTGCAGCTGATCTGGAAAGGGGACTGATCAGATAATCAACAGCGCCATTTTTCATGGCATCAACTGCAGTCTCCAGCTGCGGGCTGGCTGTAGTTACCACAACCGGCATATCAGAATTTCTGTCCTTAATGGTCTTGAGGAGGCTCAAACCCTTACCTTCGGCCATATCAAGGGAAACAATCACGCCCTCCACCTCCTTTTGGTCCAGGGTCGCCAGGGCGGTATGGGGATCTTCCGCCTCTTCAGGGTGCCAGCCCTTGGCGGACAAGGATTCACTCAGGTTCCTGCGGTCATTTGGCCTGTCATCAACTATAAGGATAGTAGAGCCGGGATTTGTCTTACCAATCTTTATACTATCGGCCTGGGTCATGGATTTTGTCATCTTACCGATCATTCAACTTCAGAAAGGCTGCGGGTTATTTCATCCTCTTTCAACCGTTGACCGGCTATTCTGGCAAGGAGCGGATCCGGTCCGGCTGAGGCCTTATTGTGCAGCTGGATAGCCTTTTCCACATTGCCAAGGGTTAGCTGAACATCCCCATAATAGAGATTGGCCTTCTGAGTCATTTCATTATCTGCGGGCATGTCGTCGCTGAGAGCTGCGCTGTAAGCACTGCCTGCTTTTTCCGGCTGATCAAGCTTGCGGTGATAGTCTCCAAACCGGACATACCAGTACTGCAGCCTCTCTCTGTCAAGCCATTTTTCTTCCCCGGACCTCTCCAGCACTTCGGAAAAACTATCTATCTCCCCCTTCCCAAGTAGGAGATTGAGATACTTTTCAGCAAATTCAGCCCTATTGCCTTCATTATAAAATGATTCAGAAGCGGATTTTTTATAGAATTCAAGAGCGGCCTCTTTATTTCCCCGGGCCTCACTTAATTTACCGCTAAAAAAATAGACATCACCTATAAAGGAGGGCTTGTCTGCATATATCCTTCTCAGATGGCCCAGCAAGGTATCAGCGGACTTATAATCTTCAGCGGCCAGATAGGTTTCCACCCGCCGGGAATACAGGTCGATTTTCTCCTCCGGGCTCATCTCCAGTTTCATGGCCCGCCAGTAGACCAACGAGGCCTCGTCATACAGTGACAGTTCCTGCAGAGCCTTGCCCACCTTGATTCTGACCGAAGTCTGGGTGCACCTTTTAACATAGGAATAGTCATCTTTGTATAACTGGTAGACATCTTCATACTTTTTCTGATTCAACATCTTCTGAAGGCGGTTATCCAGGATACGGCAAACCAGACTTTCCACCTTTTCCTTGCCCGCTTCATTACTTGCATAATTTAAATAGATTTTGCCCAGATCATAAACCTTGTCAATTTCCTGACTGTCCCGATAGTATTCTATAAGCTCCAGACGGGCCGCCTGAATCACCTCTCCGCTGTTGCCTTGTTCAATAACAGATTCCCTGATCTTGACAAACTGCTCTTCGGAAACTTCCCTGCCGGGTTCCGCTTTCTGTTTTTCCTCCTGAAACCGGATTAACCGATAGCGACTGAAGGTGTGGATCCGGCTGCCCTTCTCACTAACAGCCCGGGCCTTTTTATAAAATCCGGCGGCAAGACCTTTCTTGTCCTCCTTAAGATAACTCTCCCCTATCTGGAACAACACCTTATCCCTATGACTGCCGGAGTTTAGGTTAAGGAAATGTTCCAGTTTCTTTCGCCCCTTTTCAGTCTGGTCCGTCTTCAGATAACATTCTCCCATGATCCTCAGGATATTGGGCTCTTTCAAGTAGAAAGCCCGCTCTCTTTTGAGAATCTTTAAAAAAGACCCCAGGGCATCGTGGTACCTGTTTTTCTCGAAATACTGGTAACCGTTGGCTAACCGGGTATAGTTATTGTCAACCGACTGGCCGAGTTCTCTGTAAATCTCAACAGCTTCTTCCACCCTGCCGGTATTTAAAAGGGTCCGGCTTTTGTATAAACTGGCTTCTTCAACTATATCCCGTTCCGGAAACCGGCGGATAATTATACCGAAGTAGGGCACAGCCTCCCGGAAATAGCCCATTTCCATATAGGCTTTCCCCACTTCCAGATAAGCCCGGGGCAGACGCTCCGATTCGGGAAAGGCGACGGTAAACTCCCGGTAGAGGCTTTTAATCTTGTCCCAGTCATCTTCCCTGCCGGTAATGGCAAGATGTTTATAGAGCCGGGCGGCATGCCAAAGTGCATCCTCTGCCTTTTCCGAATCACTATGACGCTCATAAAAACGATGAAACAGGGGAGCGGCTTCCGGCTTATTGCCGTCTCCTAAAAAGGCCATGGCCCTGTTCCACAATTCCTGCTGCTTCCGGGTCTTTTCCGCTCCGCCGGCTTTCATCTCTCCGGTCTGTGTTCCCTGTCCCTCAGCCTGGACAATGTTCGGCAGAAAACCAAGCAAGACGACAAGGCAGATTGACAATCCCACCTTCCGACGACCTATGTAACTGGCTATACTTATTATTATATCCATCTTCCTTGAAATCCTCGCTGCCGCCAGCTCCTCACATTATTAACTAATTTTTAACTCCAATACCAGCCCGCTTCATTTTCTCCAGAAGAGTAGTACGATTCACATTCAGAAGTTTGGCAGCCCGATTCTTAATCCAGCCCGTCTGTTGGAGGGCCTGAATAATCAGTTTGTTCTCATATTCGGCCACCGCCTCCTGCAAAACAAAACCATGCTCAGGAATTTCTTCTATGCCCTTCTGAACAGGATGCAGCGTTTTATCCTTTTCTTTCGTCTCCTTAACCTGTTCAGGCAGATCATCAATCTTGATTGTATCTCCGGAGGCCAGGATAACCATCCTCTCTATCAGATTTTCCAGCTCCCGGACATTGCCCGGCCAGGAATAACGTAGCAGATAATACAGAACCTGATCATCCACGCCCCTGATTTCCCGGCCCTTGGACTGATTATAGCGCTCTATAAAATAATCGATCAAAAGACGGATATCGTCCCGCCTGTCTCTCAGGGGAGGAACATTTAAAGGAATTACAGTTAAACGGTAATAAAGGTCCTCCCTGAACTTTCCCTGGCGGACCTCCTCTTCCAGATTCTGGTTGGTGGCGGCAATAACCCGGAAATCTGAATTGATGGTTGAAGTCCCGCCAATCCTCTCAAATTTTTTTTCCTGTAAGACCCTGAGCAGCTTGACCTGGAGCATGGGGCTCATGTCACCTATCTCATCCAGAAATACCGTGCCCCCGTTGGCCATTTCAAAACGACCCGGCCGGGCCCGGTAGGCATTGGTAAAGGCCCCCTTTTCATGACCGAACAGTTCACTCTCAAGAAGTTCAGCCGGTATCGCCCCGCAATTAACCGGGATGAACCGGTCCTGCTCCCGGTCACTGTTGTAGTGCAGGGCCTGGGCGATCAATTCCTTACCGGTACCGGATTCTCCCTGAATCAAAACAGTGGTATCAGTATTGCATACTTTTTCTATTAAAGAAAAAAGCTCTTGCATAGTCGGGCTGTTGCCGATTATTTTCGAATCAGAGGAAAAATAAGTACCCATTTTATAATAAAAGTTTTTAAGTTTATAAGGTTTGAAGTCAGCTCCAGGTAAATACTGGAACTTACGCTTCAATCCTTATACCATAGATCATTTATGTGTCAATTTTTTTACACCACATCACTGACAACCTGATAACCGGTAGTAAAACAAGCCATGGAAAATCATTTTGATAATGACACCCCTTTTCTCGAACTAATCAAGGTCACCAAAGTATATCCTCCGGACATATTCGCCCTACGGGATATAACCTTTTCCGCCTACAGGGGTGAAATGATCTTTCTCTCCGGAGCCAGCGGAGCGGGCAAGACCACACTTCTCAGGCTTATATGCCGCCAGGGCCATCCCACCCGGGGATTGATCGAGATCGGCGGTAATGATCTGAACAAGCTTAATTCCCGTGACATTCAAAAATTACGCCAAAAAATAGGATTTGCCTACCAGGACTTCCGTCTTCTGCCCGATAAAACGGTTTTCCGCAACATTGCCATGGCCATGGAAGTCTGTTACAAAGGAAGCAAGGAGATTCAGCAGAGGGCTGACAGCCTTCTTGAACAACTGGGCATCCATGACAAAAAAGATAAACCGGCCGGGACTCTCTCCAGAGGTGAGCAGCAGAGGGTAGCTATAGCCAGGGCAGCCGCCAATCATCCTCCCCTCCTTATTGCCGATGAACCCACCGGCAACCTGGACTTTGATAGTACAACCCTGGTTATGGATTTTTTCCAGAAGTTAAATGCCGGGGGAACCACCACAATTATTGCCTCCCATGACGAAAATGTTTATAAGTATACCAGCCACAGGGTTATTACCCTCCAGGGCGGGAGACTTTATCAACCATAACCGACCAAGCTTCTATGCGATACTTATCCTTCATTTTCAGCCAGACTTCCCGCAATATCCTCTCCTCCTGGAGCATGCAGGCTATGACCATGCTCACCGTAGCCCTGTCAGTTCTGATTTTTTCTTTTTTCTACTTCCTGTACAACAACATGATTGATTCTGGTAACCAGGTGGTGAAGGATATAAAAATAATGGCTTATCTGGATGACCAACCCTCCCGGGCCATGAAGGACGAACTGGAAACCAGGATAAAAAAATTTAATCCGGTAGAAAAAATAGAGTTCGTTGCCCCTCCGCAGGCCTTTCAGGAACTAGAATCTCAACTGGGATCCGAAAAGGATATACTTGCGGACCTCGATCCCGCATTTTTGCCCTATTCCATTAAGATCACCCCGAAAAAGGATCTTAAGCATCTAAGCCGGATTAAAAACTTCGCTGAGTACCTCGAGGGGCTGCCGTCAGTCGGGAAGGTTCAGTACGGCCGGGGCTGGCTGGAACGTTTCGACCAATTCGCCAATTTACTCCGCCTTGTTGTCATTCTGAGCGGCGCCTTGCTTATTTTAAATACCTTGTTCATGGTATCGTATACGATCAGGCTCACCCTGGTAGCCCGGCAGGAGGAATTGAAGATCCTGAGATACATGGGAGCGACTAACAGCTATATAAAAATCCCTATCCTGATTGAGGGATTCCTCCTGGGTTTGGTTGGCGCCCTGACAGGTCTGGGCGCCCTCTATCTCCTGTTCGGATGGATGCAGAATAATTTCAGGGGAGAAGGGCTGCTCAATTTCTTCCAACTCAGTTTTCTGCCCTGGCCCCACATTATCGGCATTCTTCTGGCGGCAGTGCTCCTCTGCTCTTCAGGCAGTATGATTTCCATAAGAAAGTTGCTGAAGATATGATGATCACCATTATCCGTTTCACCCTCTTTACAATGACCCTGCCGATTGCAGTGATACTGTTGGTTCCCGGTCTGTCAAGCGGAGCAGTAAATGCCTCTGAACAGGAAGGTCTCGGTCAGCAGAGGGATAAAATCGAACGCTCCATCCAGGACCATCAGGAAAAATTAAAGAAAAGCGGCGAAAGAGAAGAAAATCTGCTGGAACAATTGAAAAAAATCGACCGCCAGCTCCTCCGGGAGAGCAGCAAATACGCCAATCTTCAACAGCAGATCCAGAAACAGGAAAATCTTATTCAGAAAAAACAACAGGAGTTTGAAAAATTAGAAAAAGAAAAGGAAAACCTTAAACTCCATATCCAGAAAAGGCTGACCGCCTACTACCAAATGGGGGATATTGGCATTATCAACGCCATATTTTCAAATTCGTCTGTACCCGAACTCCTTAATTTCAGGATCATGTACAAGAAGATGCTCAGTCATGACCGGCAATCATTTATGGATTACAAC
>JBKHJR010000063.1:0-16599 GCA_046537975.1 Desulfurivibrionaceae bacterium | reverse complement strand
GCCCTATTGATACCAGAAAGAGCAGCCTCAAAAGCGGCCAAAACAGATTTGCCCAAAGATCCGGCAGTATTGCCTGTTCCATGCCCCTAAATAAAAAATCCCGGACCGATAGTTATCGATCCGGGATGTCCCTTTTTATCCTCGTTAGATCCAAGTAATCAGAAACACGTTTCCACGGCGTTCCTGTTTATACTCTCACGGCAGGTTTTCTGACTTTTCCGTCCTGACATCGGCCTTCCCATTCCATTTTTAAAAGAAACAGTGGCACACAAGGAAATGTCAGGATTTTAACTCTCAGGGTAACCGAGGAGTCGGAATTACAGCGGCGGGCCCGTCCAGGATTTGCACCGGGTTCCCTATTAAGTCTGTACAGACACCATAAGATATATTTTTTAAACTTAAGAATGAATTAGTAGCAAATAAAAATCTGCCTGTCAAGACAACACAACCATAATCCCGGTATTCTCCACCATTTCTTGCTCCAATATCTTCTTAATTGTATTGACACCTGCCACCACCCTTCTGTAACTTAAATATAATAAGAATTTGATTTTAATACCCGGCGACTTTATGCCCATGAAATTAAATTTATTCTACCAACTGAAAAAAGGAGGCTCAACCATGACAAGCTTTGGAGATTCTTTTCAGACCGGCGACTGGAAGAAAGAGAAACACGTACCCAGCATTGACTGCCCTGATCAGGTTAAAGCAGACGAAGCCTTTGAGGTAAGACTTTCCATCGGCAAGGAAATAGCTCACCCCAACACCACCGAACACCATATCCGCTGGATCAGGCTTTATTTCAAACCTGATGATGAAAAGTTCACCTATGAACTGGGCAATTGCGAATTCACGGCCCATGGGGAATGCGTGGATGGGGCCAACAAAGGCCCGGCCTACAGCGATCCCGCTGCTGTCATTCAGGCCAAAATCAACAAGTCCGGCACCCTGATCGCTGCTTCCTACTGCAACATCCACGGTCTCTGGGAAAACTCCAAAAGTATTAATGTGGCCTAGCCCTGAAGACTGACTCTGATCAGGGAAGGAAAAACCACACAAGGAGACAGGAACTATGAGACAGATGACCGAACAGAACATGATCAACGCCTTTGGGGGTGAAAGCATGGCCAACATGCGTTACCGCCATTTTGCCATTCAGGCGGTAAAAGAAAACTACCCCAATGTAGCCCGCCTATTTGATGCCATCTCCTATGCAGAATTCATTCATGCCGGAGATCATTACCGGGAACTTAAGCACCTGGAAGGCGGATTTCCGGCCAACAGTATGGGGGCCTTCGGTCCGGGCGACACCCTGAAAAACCTGGGGCTGGCCATAGACGGTGAAAACTTCGAGGTCACCGAGATGTATCCCGCCTACATGCAGGTAGCCGAATCCCAGGGGGAAAAGGGGGCCTATCGAAGTTTCGACTGGTCTTATCAGACTGAAAAAGAGCATCTGGCCCTGTTCAAGAAGGCCAGAGAAGCTGTGGAAAAAGGCAGTGATGTGGATCTGGATCCGGTCCAGGTCTGCGAGGTCTGCGGCTACACCCTGGAAGGTGAAGCCCCGGATAGCTGCCCGGTATGCAAGGCCAAAAAAGAAAAATTTACAACTTTCGCCTGACACTTCAGAGGGGGAAATCTCCCCCTCTTTCCCCGCCTTACCGGTTCATCCCGATTTTAATAGCTCTCAAAAGCTTAGACCGATATAGCTTCGAGCCGGCATACCTGCTGTACCCCCTTGAAAGTCCTTCTTCTGGTTATATAAGTTATTGATTTTACATGATTGTTTCTCGATTGATAAAATTTAGGCCTGGCAATGACTAAAAAAACATATTAGGATGTCTCGTTGATTTCCACTACCGATTCAGATTGCAGAAAATAGAGATTCAAATCCAGCATAATCGCTTCAAAAAGGGGGAACAAATGAACCTTAAAGAAAGAATGCAAATACCACGTCAGCACCCCAGGGAAATACCGGCTTCAGAGCGGGTCAACAATTTTGACGAAGTTGTTTTCGGCTTTGATGAAGAAACAGCCAAGCGGGAAGCAGACCGCTGTCTGCAATGCAAAAAACCCACCTGCCGCATAGGCTGTCCCATTCATAATGATATACCCGGCTTCATCAGGCTGCTCAGAGAAGATAAACTTGAAGAGGCTTACTGGCTCGACCGCCAGACCAACTCTCTACCTGCCATCTGCTCCAGGGTCTGTCCCCATGAATTTCAGTGTGAAGGGCACTGCGTCCGGGGGAAAAAAGGAGATCCGGTAGCCATCGGCATGTTGGAGCGCTACATTGTCGACTGGATGGTGGCAAATAACAAAAACCTCATGCTGTCCTGCGCTCCACCCAAAGATAAAAAAGCGGCAATTGTAGGCTCAGGTCCTGCCGGCATGTCTGTGGGCTATTACCTTGCCAAAAGGGGCTATCACTCCACCATCTTTGAAAGCCTCCCGGTTTTTGGAGGTATGCTCACTGTGGGCATCCCCCCCTACCGCCTTCCCCGCTCCATAGTAGAGGCGGAATTCGAGGCCCTGAAAAACTGCGGGGTGGAAGTAGTCCACGGGGTAACCATCGGTCGCGACAAGACCTTGAAAGATTTGAAAGATGAAGGTTACAGTACGGTATTTCTGGCCCCTGGAGCCCACTTGAGCCGTAAATTAGGAGTAGAAGGAGAAGATCTGGAGGGAGTTGTCCACGGGGTTGACTACCTGCGCCGGATCAATGTCGGCGAAGACGTAGATCTGGGCAAAAACGTGGTAATTGTAGGCGGCGGCAATGTGGCCATTGACTGTGCCCGTACTGCTCTGCGTTACGGCTCGGAAAACGTCTTTATCCTCTATCGCCGTACCAAAAATGAAATGCCTGCCTCCCAGGCGGAAATCGAACATCTGGAAGAAGAAGGAGTCAATATCGAGATGTTGGCCGCCCCGATAAAAATCCACGGTGAAAACGGCAGACTCTCCAAAGTGGAATGTATCAGGATGGAACTGGGGGAATGTGACTCCTCAGGCCGCTGCCGGCCTGAGCCCAAAGAGGGATCCAATTTCATGATCGAGGCTGATGCCATTATTCCGGCGATCAGCCAGAACGTTGATCTCACCGCCAACTCCGGCATTGAACTGGACCTGAGCCGCTGGAACACCTACGAGGTTGATGAACTGACCATGCAGACCTCGGAGGACTGGATCTTTGCCGCCGGGGATGCGGTTCTCGGTCCCCAGACCGTAGCCAAGGCGGTCAACCAGGCCAGAGAGGCGGCCGAATCCATGGTACGCTATATGGAGGGCATGGACCTTAAGGAAGGCAGAGAGCCCTTTTCCCTCGAGGGGGATAAATCAGAAGAAGCATCTGAATAATTTGCCGTTACAGCCGGGATAAAGGCCCACGCCCCGGTCAGGGCCTTTATCCCTAATTCTTTTATACTTTACCCCCCCTTTCTTACCGAAACATTGACCATCACATTGATGTGGGAAGAATTAACGACAATTTCATCAGTGCATAACTTTTTTTGGAACCAATCGCAGTGTTCTGATGTCTTTTATAATACAAGAAGCAAAAAATTATTTTGTTTTTTTTGTTTTTTTTCATTTCTCCCTCCTTTACCCCCTGAACACAGGGGGATTAAAACCGGCGTCTAACAGCGCCGGTTTTTTTTTCTAATGGCCGGAAGCCTCGAGTTCATGCAACCAACGTATTATGCCTATATTGGGTAAGGTGTAGATTGTACGATAACGGCAATACCTGGGGGAAGTAAAAGGTAAAAAGCTGCAAAGGTCCCTCTTACCAAACACTCGTCAGCTCATACAGAAAGATAAAGAGCTCTTATGATTTCATCACCGACAGGCAGAAAGTCCCTCTTTTTTCTCACCGTTTTTCTTGTGGTCCTGACGGTTACCTCTGCCATGATATACCTGCACTCTTCTCCCCGACTGGAAGCTGTCGATGTTTTACACTACCTTTCAGGACTTTTAAGAAAACCTTCCTCCCCGTTCTTTTTTATCGCAGCCATGATAATCCTGCCGCCGTTTGGATTCCCCATCAGCTTTTTCCTGGCACTGGCAGGAATCCGTTTCGGTATCCTGGACGGCATGATTCTGACTTTTCTTGTTCTGCCACTGCACATGACTATCTGCTATGCAATAACCCGCACCTTTCTTCGTGGACCACTGACTCGTTTCCTGGCCCGGAAAGGTTATAAGATCCCATTTCTTCAGACACGCCGACCCGGATTGGCAATGTTTGGCTTCATGGTGATGCCTGGACCTCCGTATACCTTAAAGACCTATCTTCTGGCCATGACCGATCTGCCCTATCACCGATTCCTCATCTTCAACTGGATAACTGAGAGCCTCGTCACCTTGCCGATTGTGGCTATGACAGGGGCGGCAGCCGAGAAAAACTGGGTCCTTCTCGGACTTGCCCTTTTCGTATTCGGGCTGAGCCTGAGCCTCCGCTGGTACCAAAAAAAGAAAGAAACAAGCATGGGGAAATGAGTGAACCATTATTTTTTCTACTCATTCCGCCACTGCCCGGCCATCTTTTCAGCCTTATCTATCTCCTCCGGCAACATGCTGCCGGCTATATCATCCCGGTAATCCGCAGCTTCCTCATCACCCTGAGCTGCAGCAAGCTGAAACCACTTATAGGCCAGGACAACATCCTGGGAGACACCTTTACCCATTGCGTAGCAGAGTCCAAGCATATACTGGGCTCCAGCCTCACCCTGTTGGGCCAAAGATTTTAAACGGGTCCGCTCTTGCTCCTTGTCCCGGACAGAAGGGGCCTCCTCCTGACCAGTTGCGGAGCCGGCTTCTTTACCATTGCCGGTTTTTCCGGAACAGGCTGACAATAAAAAAATCAGAGATATTATCAGTACTAACCGGAAAAGGGGGTATTCGTATCTCAATTTATCGATTTTCATATTCTCAACTCCTGTCTTATTGATCTGCAACTGTAAATTAATTAGAATACACCTTATAGGAAGTTAAAAAATAAGTAAGCCGCTTAAATCATAAAAAAAGAGGGAAATAAAACATGTCTGAAGCTCTGGTCTATATTACCTGCAAGGACAAAGCCGAGGCTGAAGAAGTGGGCCGGGTCCTGATAGAAGGCAAGCTGGCAGCCTGCGTCAATATTGTTGACGGCATGCAGTCCATGTTCTGGTGGCAGGGCCGGACGGAAAAGGACCAGGAGACCGTGCTGATCGCCAAAACCAGGGCAGGGCTGGTAAGCCCTCTGACCGAAAAGGTCAAATCAGTACACAGTTACGACTGTCCCTGTGTGGTGGCCCTGCCCATTATCGACGGCAATCCTGACTTCCTGCAATGGATCCGGGAGGAAACCGGGGGATCCGGCTCTTAATCTATTTTTTTACAAAACAGAAAATGGAAATCATATTCCTCGGAACCGGTACCGGTATACCTTCGATCCGGAGAGGGTCTCCTGCCGTACTCTTACTGCACGGCAAAACCACCATCTTGGTAGACTGCGGAACAGGCACTCTCAGGCAGCTGGCAAAGATCAACCTGTCATTCAACCGAATCGACTATCTCCTGTTCACCCATTTCCACCCGGATCATACAGGTGATCTGGTTGCCTACCTCTTTGCCAGCCGCAATAAAACCGCCTTCAGCCGCCGGGATCCGGTCCGTATTATCGGGCCCCGGGGCCTGCTTCAGCTTTACGAAAATCTCCATAAGGCCTTTGGCCGTTCTGTTGAACCACCAAAAGACGTAGTAAGTTTTGAAGAACTGCCGCTGGAAAGACATGATTTCAGCCTGGCTGATCTTGTGGTCTCCGCTTTCCCCACTCCTCATACCCGGTCAAGCCTGGGTTACCGCTTCAGGACAGCCCAGGGTGGATCTGTAGCTGTGACCGGAGACACCGGTTACTCTCCTGAACTGGCGGAAAACCTCAAGGGAGTTGACCTGCTGGTAACGGAATGCTCTTTTCCGGATTCCCAAAAGGTTGAAGGGCACCTCACTCCTTCCCTGGCAGGACAGTTCGCCTCTGAGGCGGAAGCCGGCTCACTGGCCCTTAACCACTTTTATCCGGAAGTAGAAGGACAGGATATAATCAATTTCGCAGGCAGGGAGTTCAAGGGGCGGCTGTACATCACTGAAGATTTGCAGAAAATAACCCTGTGAATTCGGTTCAGATACTGAGGTAGGCTGTGGGAGCAAGGCTGGTGGCCAGCATCACCCTGTTTATATCCTCATGTGCTTTCCAGCTTCTGCTCTCCAGGTTGACGTCATCAAGCCAGAACTCTTCCACATCCCGGCCCAGGGAGGAATAGGTCTTGAGTTCCCTGGTTAAAGGAAAAAAGTACCGATATTCCTCGAACAGCTCCGGATGAGCCATCGCCATTGCCTCCATATGCTCCGGGCTGTGAAGGCCGATAGCCAGCCCCAGCTCCCGGAAGGCCAGGCGGTAATCCACGGATAACCGCAGTGTACCGCCTTTGATAAAGTTCTTAAGCCCCGGCGGAATAGCCCTGAGTATATCCATCAGCAATTCCGGCCTGCGATGGTCCCCGACAGATCGCAGCTGGACGAGCCGGAAGGCATCAGTCAGCAGACCGCCAAGCCCGAGAGGGTCATCCGTGACCAGATCCAGGGATCTGGTCATACTCTCAAACTTTTCCGTTTCCATAATCAGATCCGGTCCCTCTTGGGGACAGGCCTTAATGGCAGCCTGGAGTTCCCGGCAGATAAGGTAGCCGTCCAGAGGATCGTGCTGGCCCATACCCCTTACCAGAGGACGCGACAGGTCAATACTCATTTTCCAGTACATGCCGCCGGGTCCGGCCGGGTCCGGCCGGTAACAGAAACAGGTACATGCGGTTTCCGCCAGCTCTCCGGCCCAGCGCAGATAAACCGGTTCATTGCTGACCTGTCCCAGGCGGTTAAGGGCATGCATCCACTTGGTCAGGTAATGAAAATACTGTCCGTCCCGCTCCCACTCCAACCGGGAATCATAGGGGTCATCTTCACTCCGTTCATTCATCTCCTTGCCGATTCTGAGGCCTCCGGCAGTCGGATGTTTCCTGCCTTCCTCCTCATTCAAGCCGCTGATCCAACCGACCCGCTCATCATCAGCCCGGTGCCGGCCCAGGGTCTGATGGACCTGGTCCACCAGGCGGCAGGCCATCTCCAGGTACTCCCTGTCTACAGTCTGGTGATAAAGTTCCAGATAATTGCAGACGGCAAAGGCGTCTGTCCAGAGGTACCTCCTGGGAGGCCTTGCTCCGGTCAGACCGGTTTCCCGGGCAAATCCCTCCATGAGTTCCTTAACTATTGACAAGGTTGAGCCGGTCATAGTGTTTACCTCTTGGTGATTTATATTTTTATCATAAGATTTTTATTTATCAGTTTTCATTGTAATCATAACAGACCGGCAATGTCTTCCGCTTTTTGGAAATTAACTTAAACAGCGTCTTTAAGATCTTGAAAAATACTGATTTTAACCTATCATTAAGATACCGGCTCTGTACTGATCGCCGTAATCCGCAACCATGGAAATTTTTCACCGCGAATAGATTTATTTTGGCATTACAGCCTCTTGAAACAGTCACCCCGGATCTGCTGAAAACCGGTCAACGTATTCTCCTCTTTGGTAAGAGCGGGACCGGTAAATCGACTCTGGCCAGGACCCTGGCTCGGAATCTGGCCCGTTCAGGCCAGGGCTGCGCCTGCCTCAGTGCCGACCCGGGCTCCCCTGCTTTCGGCCCACCCGGCGCTGTCTGTCTGGCGGAATGGCAGCATAATCACTGGCGGATCCTGACTTTTGAGGCCCTCTGTACCCTGGACGCCGGCCGCTTCCGACTGCCGCTGGTCTCTGCCGTATCCAGGCTGGCTGATTCTTATGACAAGGGAATTTTTCTGGTTGATGCCCCCGGCTTGGTTCGAGGGGTCGCCGGAGCGGAATTACTGACCGGACTTGTGGAAGCAGCAGCAGTTGACACTGTGCTGGTCCTGGTCCAGGACGGGAAAAAGATCCCCCTGGCAAACGAGCTGGAGACTCTGCCGGTCCGGGTTATTACGGCACAGGCCCCTCCTCAGGCCCGTTACCCCGGTTCCGGGAAAAGAACCCGGGAGCGCACTCTTTTATGGGACGGGCATCTGAAACAGGCTGAAGAAAAGGAGATAGAACCGGCAACCAGGCTTTTAACCGGGACACCCCCACCCCTTGAGGCCCTGGAAGCGTGGCCGGGCCGCCAGATTGCCTTTTTAAAAGAAAAAAGAACTCTGGCAATAGGGGAAGTGGTAGAGTCAAGGGGTAATACCCTGATCATCCGAATTGCCGGATTTGCTGAAACACCTGATCAGATCCTGGTCCGTGACGCCTACAGGAACAAACAGGATCGACTAATTACCGTTAAACCGGGAATGGCGTCGGGTCTCTCCTATCTGCCTCCCTCTGATATCTCTCCTTATCCGGAAACCGGGAAAAAAACCGGACCCCATCCCCTGGTAAAGATTGGAGAAGCGACCGCTATCCTGTTAAACGGGGTGTTCGGAGATCCCCTCCTTCATTTGAGGCTGCATAACCGGAAAAGGTCCATCCTGTTTGATCTCGGAGAAGGTAACCGGCTTACCGCCCATCTGGCTCATCAGGTTACGGATGTTTTTATCAGCCACTGCCACATGGATCACATCAGTGGCTTCCTCTGGCTGATGCGCTCCCGCATAGGGGAATTCCCTACCTGCCGCCTTTTCGGCCCTCCCGGCCTGGCCGACCATATTACCGCCCTGATGAACGGCATCCTCTGGGACCGGGCCGGGGACTGGGGACCCGGATTTACAGTAACCGAACTACATGACCGGCAGCTGGTTACCTACAGGTTGCAGGCGGGCAGAAGCGACGGACAGAAACCGGATATCCGGACCACTGATAGAGGCTTGATCCTCGAAGATCAGGGACTCAAGGTCCGGGCTGTTTCCCTTGATCACGCCGGCACTCCTGTCCTGGCCTACAGTCTGGAACAGGCACCCAAGCTTAATGTCCGCAAAGACAGGCTAACCGCCCTGAACCTGCCGGCCGGACCCTGGCTTGGCGAGCTTAAAGATAAAATTGCCGACGGAGATCAGGACAGCCTGATAAATCTGCCAACAGGGCACAGCAAAAAAGCCGGAGAGCTGGCTGAAGAACTGCTTGAGATAAGTCCTTCCCAAAAAATGGTCTATGCCACCGACCTTGCAGACACCACTTCGAACCGGGAAAAACTGATAGAACTGACTGCCGAAAGCCATATCTTTTTTTGCGAGGCGGCCTTCAGCGAAGAACACCGGAGACTGGCTGAGCAGAGCGGCCATCTCACCGCCCGGGCCTGCGGCGAAATAGCCCGAACTTCAGATGTCGGCCAGGTTATCCCCTTCCATTTTTCCAGGAGATATGAGAAACAGCTCCACCTGATATACGACGAGGTAAGAAAAGCCTGTCACAGGGTGATGCTGCCGGACCTTCCGGAAAAGTGACCACCAACCACTCTCTAAGGAATAAACTGTCCGATGGATCTTGGCTGAATGGGCAGTTTTCTACTCTAACCAGTCCACGAACTCCGAGACTTCCGCCCTTTCAGTACGCAGATTATTAATTTTGTCCTCCGGATCCGGGTAACCGATGGACAGTCCCAGAACCAGCCGTTTGCTTTCCGGGATACCCAGGAATTCTTTCACCTCGACAGCGTAATCAGTAACAAAGGCCTGGGGGACCGTACCAATTCCTCGGGCATGGGCGGCAAGCATTAGGCTCTGAGCAAACAGGCCCAGATCGAACAGGGACCACGGGGTCAGGGAACTCTCCTGATAAAGATAAATGACATGAGGGGCGCCGTAGAAATTAAAATTGGCCATTCTGGCCTGCTTAATCACCTCGGGATCACTCAGATCCACTCCGAGAGCTTCCTTGCGCTGGGCTATGAGGGCGGAAATTCTCTGTCCCTCCGCCTCGGGCCAGGACTCGGGCTCCGGCAGGTCCGGCTCCTTTTGCCTGCCGCTTTCCAGGAGCTCGAGCAGTCTCTTGGAAAGAGCCTCTTTTCTATCTCCTGAAACTACCGCTACTTCCCAGGGTTGACTGTTTTTGTAAGAAGGACTCCACCTGGCTGTTGCAATTACCTCCTTAAGAACTTCCTCAGGCACCGGCTCAGGTTTGAACTTTCTGATGCTTTTCCTGGTCTTGATGCAGTCGATTGCCTCCATTGCTCCGCTCCTTTTTGTAACCATTCAGTTCATGGCTCCTTAAATCAAAGTATCAATCCGGCCATCCCCAAAAAACTATTCAAGAACCAGCCAGATCTATACTTAAAAGATACTCAAAGCAGAAAGGCCAGTAAAGTGGCGATATCCGGAAAGGAGAAAAATCCTACCACATCGGGACAAGGAGTGTATATCTTGCCACTGCTGTCGAAAAAAAAACGCCGGCTCCCTGCGATTAAGGCTGAGAGTCGGCGTCTGATCAGGCGGGAAAAGGATTATTCACTCTTAAAAAAGGCCTTGTCCGTGGCCCCGCATACCGGACATTTTTCCGGGGCCTCTTTTTTATGAGTGTGGCCGCAGACCTTACAGATATAATAGTCACACTCTTCAAGAGCTTCCGGATTGTCCAGAGCCTCCTGATACATCTCGGCATGTGTCTTTTCTACCTCGTTGGCGTAGCGGAAGGAAAGGAGAGCCGCCTTCTGACCTTCTTCTTCGGCATCAGCGATCATCCCGGGATACATCTCCTTGAACTCATGGGATTCTCCGGCTACTGCCTCCTTAAGATTTTCCACGGTACTGCCTATACCCTGCATAGCCCGAAGATGGACATGGGCATGAACCGTCTCAGCGGCGGCGGCGGCCCTGAACAGCTTGGCGACCTGGGGATAGCCTTCCTTATCCGCCTTTTCGGCAAAAGCAAGATACTTTCTGTTGGCTTGAGATTCCCCGGCAAATGCTTCTTTAAGATTCCCTTCTGTCTTACTCATTACATTGCTCCTTGTTAAATTTTATCTATTAAAAAGCTCACTACAAATATGTATTCCTCCCTGTTCCGGGCAAAACAGAATTATTATAATAGTAATTATTACTAACTTATCAATAATTGTCAATATACTTGTGCATTGCCCATTTCCAGACCAACTGATCCCGACAAGTTGACCAAACAAAGAACCCATACTTTAACATGCTGAGATAAAAAAGAATCCTGTCAAGTAATTCCCCAGAACTTTCTTTAATCTTGTCCCTTGTCCCTTAAAATCTCCGGGTTCAGGAGTTCTGATTTTATTTTCAGGCACCTGGACATAAGGCTACAAAAAGTAATACGATAAATAAAGGAAGAACTTCCACTATAAAATATAGCTCTAAAATGTTCCGAAACCTTGACAGATCTTACTTCATGACTATTTTTTATAAGTAGAAGAAAGTCAAGTTACTGATATTGCACGATAAACATGGAATTACTATTTATTAAAACACCTTATATTTAATTACCAGCAACACAAGCCACCAAATCAACTGAAGAAAGGAGGTAGCAATCATGATTACCAGAAATTTTTTTAATTTCCCCAACCCCGCCTGGCGAGGCACTTTTGATGAGCTGGACAGAATCAAGGGCCAGCTGGACAGGTTAATGGGGGGGCTGGACAGAGGAGTATCCCGTTTTCCAGGAAGAGGAGTATTCCCCCTCCTCAACCTGAGTGAGGATAAGGATAACTATTATATCCGGGGAGAGATTCCCGGGGTATCCAGTAAGAATCTGGAAATCAACGCCACTGACGACAACATCTCTATCAGCGGAGAACGCACTCTAAAAGAAGAAGATAAAAATGCTACCTTTCACCGCCGGGAAAGGGATGCGGGCCGCTTTTCCAGAGCACTTACCATACCCGGTAAAATCAATAACGAGAAAATCGAAGCCAAGATAGTCGACGGTGTTCTGGAAATTATCGCCCCCAAGGCGGAAGAAACCAAGCCCAAGCAGATAAAAATCAAATGATAAGGAGGGGATACTATGGCTGCTGATACCAGTAATAAAGAAATGCAGGTTAAAGAAAAACAGGAAGCCATGAAACCGGAACAGACCACAAAGGGTCCGGTATTCATGCCTGCTGTGGATATATTTGAAACAGATCAGGAAATCACGGTACTGGCAGATATGCCTGGAGTGAAAAGTGATGATCTGAGTATAGACTTAAATAACGATGTCCTCACTCTGGCAGGCAAGGTGGAACCTCGCAGCAAACCGGAAGAAGAGCCTCTGATAACGGAATACGAAACAGGGAATTATTACCGCCAGTTCACCCTGTCAGACATTATCGACCAGGAAAAAATCGAGGCAAATCTAAAGGATGGTGAACTTCGACTCCGGCTGCCCAAGGCAGAAAAAGCCAAGCCCAGAAAAATCGAGATAAAAGCCGGATAATATGCTCTCCGCAAGCAGTAAAAAGGGGCCCATCTATTTCGTAAAGGGATGGGCTCCCGCTTTTATTTTCCGAAAAATAACTGAAATATCAATGAAATCCTGACGGCAATGAAGGATTATTACATTATCCTGGGACTTCCCAAAGAAGCAGATAAGTCCAGGATAAAAAAAGCCTACCGTGATATTGCCAAAAAACTCCATCCTGACAAATCTGCTTCCAGGGAAAACCGCAGAAAATTTCTGGAAGCCAAGGAGGCCTATGAAACCTTGACGGATGAGGCCGCAAGAAAAAAGTACGACAGGGAACTTTCTCGGCGACAGAATGTTACGGCGAGGAGGCACTCCCCCAGGCGGACAAGGAGGTCCTCTTTCCGAACCGGAAGGAGGCAGGCCTATCCTTCCGGGGCTCATATTTATAAGACCGGGACTTCCTGCCAGCGGGATTACTGGCTCAAGATGGTTCTGAGTCCTGAAAAGGCCCGCTGCGGCGGTGATTTTACAGTCACCCTCCCCTTCATCCAGCCTTGTCCGGGATGCCGGCACCAAAGGGTCCGGAGTCCTTTTTTCTGCCTCGACTGTTTTGGTAGAGGGTTTATCACTATCAACAAAGAATTTATTGTCACCCTGCCTCCGGATATGAATGCCGGAGACACTTTCCGCCAATTGGCCTATGACAACGGCTTTTTTGCCTTATTCCTGAATGTTGTCATCAGAATTGATCCCCTGCCTTAACCTCCACACCACTTTCCCCCCCGTACTAACTGCAATTTCTGTCCCTATGGATTTTTCACCCGAGCCTGTGCAAACATATTTTATTTTCTTACTATTTATTCAAGAACCACGTTTATATTTGACAGCCATAATCGTCTTCAGTAGCCTGAAAACAGGTAATAATAAAACTAAAATAAGAACCTGGAGGATAAATCAAGATGACTGAACAGGGAAAGATGGTATGTCCGGAATGCGAAGGTAAAAAAGTGATAAGCGGGACCTGCGTATGTGATTCCGAATGGCGGGGAACCATGGTTGGCAATGAGTGGGAGGATTGCCAATGCACGCCGGAAATAACCTGCCCCAAATGTCAGGGTACCGGCTATGTCACCCCTGAGGAAACCTGTCACGACTGAGACTGTTAGGCCCGATTTTTCATCCTGTGCTTTAAGCAGAGATGTCTCTAAAACAGGGGGGCAGTAAAGCCCGACCCAATTAAACTGAAAAGACAAGTGGTTATAGGGAGATATATTAATGGACCATCGAACGACCATTCTGATGACTGAATTCGTCACCCATGACACTAAACGATTCATAGTCTCCCGGCCTGATAATCTTCAGTACGAACCCGGCCAGGGAGTGGAAATAGCTGTAGATCAGGAGGACTGGCGCCAGGAAGGAAGACCTTTTACACCGACTTCTCTGACTGACGACAAGGTCCTTGAATTCACCATAAAACGCTACCCCGAACATGAGGGAGTTACCGCCAGACTCCATAATCTCGGTCCCGGGGCGGACCTCCTGATGTCCGAGCCCTTCGGAACCATCACTTACAAGGGCGCCGGCGTGTTTATTGCCGCCGGGGCCGGCATCACCCCTTTTCTGGCTATTTTCAGAAAACTGAATGCCGAAAATGCCCTCAGGGGTAATCAGTTGATCTTTTCCAACAAGACGGCAGCCGATATCATCTGTGAAAAAGAACTCCGCCATTATTTCGTCGACAAATGTGTTTTTACCTCTACCAGGGAGACCAAGCCCGGATACGACAACCGCCATGTCGACAGAAATTTTCTGGAGGAAAAAATCGACACTTTCAACCAGTACTTCTATGTTTGCGGTCCGGATGAATTTGTGGAAAATGTAAACGAAATCTTGAGGGAAGCTGGAGCGGATCCCCAGTCCCTGGTCTTTGAAGAAGGCTGAAATGAAGAAGGAGAAAGAACCACCTATCCCTGCAGAACATCCTGACAGTGTGCGCAAACAGATAATAAGCCTGCTGCAGGAAGACACCTGTTCAGCCCGCGATCTGTCAGCTGCTGTCCGTATACCGGAAAAAGAGGTCTATGAACATCTCGACCATATAAAAAAAAGCAGCGGCCACTTGAATCTACGATTTGCAATAATCCCGGCTACCTGCCAAAAATGCGGCTATTCCTTTGCCAAAAGGGAAAAACTGAAAAAACCGGGCAAATGCCCGGCCTGCAGCAGCGAATGGATCGAAGCCCCCAGATTCGCCATTAACAAATGATCCAACCAAACCGGCTGAACTTTCATGAAACGGGAAAATATTTTTCTTATTCTGCTGGCAGCGGCCCTCCTTCTGGCCATGCTTTTAACCATTATTTTTAAAGGAGATAAAAGCCGGCACGGCTACGGGGCGATGTTAAAAATTAACCCGGGCTCAATTTCAGGACCTCGCGGGCTATCCGGGACAGGGGCAGCTCCGGGTCAATACCGCCCTGATCAACGACAATTATTTTTCCCGGTGGTGATTAGCTGGCTGCTGTAAAATCTCTGCGGCTGTATGCCGTTGTTTGTGGTGTTGATCTTTGTCATCTTCAAGCCAGGAATCAACAACTTGCGTAAAAGATTCCATTACAGGATGAGGCTGATGGCTCCTTCCGGTATATCCGCCACGTTCCTGCTGCCTTACCTTGCGGATAGTATTCCGGGAATATCCTGTTTGTCTGGCAAGTTCGGAGATTGGTAAACCATATCCCCTTAAACCTGTACGAATAAATTCATATTGATCCACCGTTAGCATCCCTCCTTTCCCCCATCCCGGGCTTTATCAGAACCTCTAAGATGGACGATTTGCTGAGGGTGGTCACTTTTCGATTATCACAAGCTCGTTATCTGATCAATTTTGAATTGTCACAATCAAGCTCCTTTAGTTCCCCGAAACTTACTATAATATCCCGTATTTTTGAAGTATTTTTGATTTTTTCTACAGCCTCAACATGAGCCATCACCAGTGGGAATGGAGCAGCGGAATTCCCATCCGCGTGCATGGCATCGTTATGCATTGCCACTAACTGTGGGGTTAAGTCGATCAATAAACTGACGAAATCGGAATGGAAGGCCTGAAAGTTCAGAAAATTTCTCCATGAACCGCAATGCTGAGTTTACTGCCCATTGGGTGCAACCATAACTGATACACTGCTGGGGGAAAAACACGCTATCTTCCCCGATGAAAGGATTAATTTCAAACTTGCCAACCAGTTGTTTTTCAATCTTTTTATGCTCATCTTGTTCGTCATGCCACTCAGGTTTGAAATGAACAAGAGCGTTTCTTAGACGTATCAAGGCCTTCGCATCTTGATAAGGTTGCTCCCCAGTGGGAATTTTTGATTTCCCTTTAAAAGTGAGCGCATATTGATATTTCTCTAAAATGCTCTTCTTCTCTATTAACCCAAAAGCACACTCCCTTAGGCTCTCTGATAGTTCGGGAAAACTTGCTTCTGTGTCGGAGAAATATTCATTGATATTCGATTCCATGGAAGCGGTAGCAAGCATTACAGTCGCGGAAACACATGCAATTTCTTCGTCAAAAAAGTTGCCAAGAGGTTTTCCGGAATTGGTGATCTCAATTTCTCCACACATTCTGGAAAAACGGGCTGCAGCCATCAAATGTTGCACTGCAAAGGCACTTTTCTGTCTCAGTACCATCTGGGCGGATAAACTCGGCAACATTACATCCATATCTCCCACGACCATCGGCAATCTCCCGATAACTTCAGGCAAAACGTCGCTCCTCACCTGCGCCGTACAAGACTGGCCCGTTTAGGCCAGCAAGCGTTCTCGGCGTCAGGTGCAGGAGCCTGGTTAGGCATAAATCATTGTACTTTGTTAAACTTGCATATAAAACTTAGTAACTATCTGACTTCCCGCGTTATGGTGATATTGCCACGCTTTTTTTCCTCACCAACAGCCACCCACTCCCCACTCATTTTTATTGCTTTTTTATGCTTCTTTTCCATAATTCTCAATCTGACATAGCCAATGTAGCCAATATCGTTTGATTCCAATTTGTATACATAAAATAAGTTGTTACCATCGACAAAAGCAAAGTCCGATTGCCATATTGTTGACATTGCATTCTTCTCTTTGTAGTTCCCAGAAATTCTTAATTTATTATCTCGAACAGAAATTCGGCGCGTTTTTTAATCAATGACTCAGCTCAGGGATCAATTACACTACAAAGT